>NZ_JBFTKK010000014.1:0-206969 GCF_056395905.1 Arthrobacter sp. 05T444 | reverse complement strand
ACTCCGAAGAGCACGAGCGACGACGGTCCGGCAATCCGGTTCAGACGGCGGTCCCGCGGATCCCGCAAAGGGTTCCCGCTCCTGCCCGCTGACCTTCTGCCGTTCAAAGTATCTGGCATGGTTGGTTTAGTGCCTTAGCTTTCAGTGGCTGACGCGCCAAGGCGCATTTTTGCCACAGGGGATTTGCTCCTAAGGCTGTCACCTGCGCAGGGAGCGTTGAACCACCAAAGCGGGCGGCGCCACCCACCCGTTAGGATGGGCGCGCTTCAAAGGGCGGGCACCATCCCGCCGTCGTCCTGGCTAGGCGGCAAACAGCGCTGTCCGCACGGCCTTCTCGAAGCCATCGACGTGAACGCGGGCCAGCTCTGCGGCACGGGCCTCGTCTCCGTCGATCACAGCTTCAAGCAGGTCGACGTGCTCATGCACATGCCGGGAAAGGTTTGGCAGCCTGTCCAGCACCATGCACCAAATCCGCGTTGCGAGGTTGTCGTAGCGGATCAGCACGTCTTCCAGGTGCGGATTCGCCGCTGCAGCATAAATTCCCTGGTGCACCCGGGCGTCCAGCCGCAACGTCTCCACAACAGATGCGCTGTCCACGTCAAAGGACTCCACTTCCGCCACGATGAGGCGGAGCCGGTCCCGCGCTGCCGCCGTGCCCACCCTGGCGGCACGGGCAGCCGCGAGGGGCTCAAGCTGAGCCCTGATTTCCGAGATGAACGCGAGGTCCGTCACCTCCACGCGCGTCGCGAAAGTGCCACGCCTCGGATAGGTCACAACGAGCCGGTCCACTTCAAGCCGTTTCAGCGCTTCCCTCACGGGAGTCCGTCCCACACCGAGTTCCTTGGCAATCCCCTCGTCGTAGAGCGGATCACCAGGACGGATCTCCAGGGTCAACAGACTGTCACGTATCCGTTCGTAGGCCACATCAGCCAAGGATTTCGAGACTCCGGCCTCCGTCACCGCGAAAGCTTCAAACGCCACCGCTCCGCCTCTCTCATCGGCCAAAATTCGACTATTGACCTCGTCCGTTCACCAGTATACGCTGGCCATCACCCCTGATATATCAATAAGGTGGTCAACCATATATCTGAAGGAGAGGCATGACCGCAGTGGCCGCGTCCCCAGAAACCAGGCCAGCTCCGCAGGCAGAAGCCACTGGAGAAGCCAAGACCAGCAGGTTCGTACTCACATTGTCATGCGTCGAGCGTCCCGGCATCGTTCAGGCAGTGACCACGTTCCTGTTTGAGCGGGGTTTCAACATCGAAGAGCACCAGCAGTTCGACGACGGCCTCCGCCAGACCCTGCACCTGCGCACTGCCTTCTCCGGAACTGCGGCTTATGCCCCGGAAAGGCTTGAAGAGGAGTTCCACCCCATCGCGGAACGCTTCGACATGAGGTTCCAAGTGCACGACGAAACCAAGCAGCGCGTTCTGGTCATGGTTTCCAAGTTCGGACACTGCCTTAACGACCTGATTTTCCGCTGGCGGGGCGGCAGCCTCGGCGGCGATCTGGTTCTGGTGGTTTCCAATCACGAAACGCACCGGGCGATGGCCGAGGCTGCCGGCCTGCCCTTCATTCACATCCCCGTGACGCCGGAAACGAAACAGGATGCCGAGCGCCGGCTGCTCGAGCTCGTGGATGAGTACAACATCGACCTGGTTGTCCTGGCCCGCTACATGCAGGTCCTTTCCAATGAGCTGTGCCGGTCGCTCACGGGCAGGGCAATCAACATCCACCACTCGTTCCTACCGGGATTCAAGGGAGCACGCCCCTACCACCAGGCCTACGACCGCGGAGTCAAGCTTGTGGGCGCAACCGCCCACTACGTCACGGCCGACCTCGACGAGGGCCCGATCATCGAGCAGGAAGTCATCCGCGTCGATCACAGTTTCAGGCCGACCACGCTCTCCACCATCGGCCAGGACGCTGAGGCCCTGGCCCTGGCGCGAGCCGTTCGCTGGCACTGCGAACACCGTGTGCTGATAGACCAGGCCAGCACAATCGTCTTCCGCTAAAGCAGCCACCTACAGGCCGCAGAAGCCCACAACCCAAATCAGCAGGAGAAACCACATGGCATCGACGCCACGAATTGTCATCATCGGAGCTGGCATCGTCGGGACGAATCTCGCCGACGAACTGGTCGCCCGGGGATGGAACAACATCACAGTCCTGGACCAGGGGCCTTTGAACATGCCCGGCGGATCCACCTCCCACGCTCCGGGCCTGGTGTTCCAGACGAATCCCTCCAAGACCATGGCGTCCTTCGCCAAGTACACAGTGGAGAAGCTGCTGTCCCTTACAGAGGACGGCGTCAGCTGCTTCAACCAGGTGGGCGGCCTGGAAATCGCGACCACCGAAACCCGTCTCGCTGACCTGAAGCGGAAGCTGGGCTATGCCTCCTCCTGGGGAATCGAAGGAAGTATTCTCTCCTCTGCCGAGTGCAAGGAGCTCTACCCGCTCCTGAACGAGGAGAACATTCTCGGCGGCCTCCACGTTCCAAGTGACGGCCTGGCAAGTGCCGCAGGCGCCGTTCAGCTGCTGATCAAACGCACAGAGGCGGCGGGAGTCAAGTACCGTGGCTCCACGGCCGTGACAGGAATCGAACAGTCCGGACGGCGGGTTACCGGCGTCGAGACCTCCGAGGGCGTCATTCCGGCCGACATCGTCATCTCATGCGCCGGCTTTTGGGGAGCCAAGATCGGCGCCATGATCGGCATGTCCGTTCCCCTGCTCCCGCTGGCCCACCAGTACGTGAAGACCACTGCCGTGCCCGAGCTGAACGGCCGCAATGAACTGCCCAACGGAGCCACGCTGCCCATCCTGCGCCACCAGGACCAGGACCTCTACTACCGCGAACACGGCGAACGCTACGGCATCGGCTCCTATGCCCACCGCCCCATGCCCGTCGACGTCGACACTCTGGGAACCTACGCCCCCGAGAGCGTCAGCGAACACAACATGCCGTCCCGCCTCGACTTCACGCTGGAGGACTTCTTGCCGGCTTGGGAAGCCTCGAAGGAGCTCCTTCCCGGACTGGCGAAGAGCGAAATCGAGGATGGCTTTAACGGCATCTTCTCCTTCACCCCCGACGGCGGACCGCTCCTTGGGGAGTCCAAGGAACTCGACGGCTTCTTTGTCGCTGAAGCGGTCTGGGTCACGCACTCGGCCGGCGTTGCCAAGGCGATGGCCGAACTGCTGACCACGGGCAAGTCCGAAACCGACCTGGGTGAATGCGACATCACCCGCTTCGAGGACGTCCAGCTCACCCCCGAATACGTCAGCGAGACCTCGCAGCAGAACTTCGTGGAAATTTACGACGTCCTTCACCCGCTCCAGCCCCGCCTCTCCCCGCGCAACCTTCGCGTCAGCCCGTTCCACGCCCGGCACAAGGAGCTGGGGGGCTTCTTCCTGGAGTCCGGCGGCTGGGAGCGGCCCTACTGGTTCGAATCAAATGCCGCCCTCCTCAAGGAGATGCCGGCGGAATGGCTGCCGCCGGCCCGGGACACCTGGTCCCAGATGTTCAGCTCCCCCATTGCTGCCGCTGAAGCGTGGAAGACCCGCACCGCAGTCGCAATGTATGACATGACGCCGCTCAAACGGCTGGAAGTGTCCGGTCCCGGAGCCCTGAAGCTGCTTCAGGAGCTGACAACTGCGGACCTGAACAAGAAGCCGGGGGCCGTCACCTACACGCTTCTGCTCGACCACGCAGGTGGTGTGCGGAGCGACATCACAGTAGCCCGCCTGAGCGAGGACACCTTCCAGCTCGGAGCCAACGGCAACATCGACACCGCCTACTTCACGAGGGCAGCCCGGCACCAGACGCAAAGCGGGTCCGCCGCTGATTGGGTCCAGGTGCGCGACACCACGGGAGGCACCTGCTGCATCGGCCTGTGGGGGCCTTTGGCCCGCGACCTGGTCAGCGGGGTCAGCGAGGATGACTTCTCCAACGACGGCCTGAAGTACTTCCGGGCCAAGAGCGTTGTCATTGGCGGGGTCCCGGTCACGGCCATGCGTTTGTCCTATGTTGGCGAACTTGGCTGGGAACTGTACACCAGCGCCGACAACGGACAGAAGCTGTGGGATGCGCTCTGGCAGGCAGGACAGCCCTTTGGCGTCATCGCGGCCGGACGGGCGGCATTCAGCTCCCTCCGCCTCGAAAAGGGGTACCGCTCCTGGGGAACGGACATGACCACGGAGCACGACCCCTTCGAAGCGGGTCTCGGGTTCGCCGTGAAGATGTCCAAAGACAGCTTCATCGGCAAGGGCGCGCTCGAGGGCCGGACCGAGGAGGGCTCCGCCCGGCGGCTGCGCTGTCTGACCATCGACGACGGCCGGTCCATCGTCCTGGGCAAGGAACCCGTTTTCTACAAGGAGCAGGCAGTCGGTTACGTGACCAGCGCCGCTTACGGATACACCGTGGCCAAGCCGATTGCCTACGCCTACCTTCCGGCCACCGTTTCCGTCGGCGATGCCGTCGAGATCGAATACTTCGGACGGCGTATCAGGGCCACCGTTTCGGAAGAGCCCCTGTACGACCCGAAGATGACCAGGCTCCGCGGGTAATCAGCCCGCAAGGCCATTTGGGGGCACGCAGCCCGGCTCATCCTCGCAACGGGAGCCGGGCTGCGTGCAGCCCCCGTTCCGCCCCCAGCCTCAACCAGCCCAGGAATGGAAAAATGATCGGTTCAGAAACACTTAATGACTACCTCGGCAGGCTTGCTTCACGGAGGCCCACCCCTGGTGGCGGCGCGGCCGCAGCGCTCCATGCTGCGCAAGGTGCAGCCCTGGTGGCCATGGTGGCCAGGTTCAGCAGCGGCGGCAAATATGAGCAGCACGCACAGACGACGTCCAGAATCATTGCCGCAGCCGACCGGCTCACCGGCGAGACGTTGGAGCTGGCCGACGCCGACGAAGCCGCCTTCAAAGCCGTCATCACCTCTTACAAGCTGCCGGCGGCAAGCGAGGCCGACCGTGAGACGCGTGCGGCCGCCATCCAAAACGCACTTGTTCAGGCCGCCCAACCGCCGGTCCGTCTGATCAAGCTGGCGGGCGCCGTCGTGGAGCTCGCCGCTGAACTTCTGGATATTGCGAACCCGAACGTCATCAGCGACATTGCCGCAGCCGCCGACGCGGCCAGGGCAGCGGCGACTACGGCCCGCGTCAACATCGACATCAATGTGGTGGCCATCAAGGACACCCAGGCGCACGCCTCGCTGGCGGAACAGACGGACGGCCTCGAAGAAAAAGTCGTCCTGGCGGCGGACTCGCTCTCACGCCAGGTGCGGGAAAGGATCCTCCGGTGACGGCATCTTTGCTCTCCGGCAAGCCTCTTGCCAAGCTGATTCAGCAGCAGGCGACAGCCCAGGCCAAGGCCCTGGCCGAGGAGGGCTCAGGCCCTACCCTCGCCGTCGTGGTTGCCACTGAGGACAGCTCGACCCACTGGTATGTGCGCTCCATAGAGCGCGCCGCCGAAAACGCCGGCATCGGCTGCAGGATTATCGACGTCGGCCACGACGCGACTGAACAGGTACTCATTGCCGTGTTGAAGGACCTCAGTGCCGAGCCTTCGGTCAATGGCATCATCCTGCAGACTCCCCTGCCTCCGTGCGTCAGAACCCCGGAACTGGTCAAGTACATCTCCCCGGAAAAGGACGTCGACGGCGCAAACCCGTTGAGCCTGGGACTGCTGGCCGTAGGGGAACGCGCCTTCGCACCGGCTACGGCACGGGCCGTTGTAGAAATGCTGGACCACTTTGAGATTCCGGTGGCGGGCCGCAACGTGGTGGTGGTGGGCCGTTCAACTGTGGTGGGCAAGCCCCTGTCCCTGCTGCTTTTGCAGAAGGACGCCACCACCACCGTCTGCCACTCGAAGTCCGGCCCTCTCGCGAAGTACACCAAGGCGGCCGACGTCGTGGTTGTTGCGGCCGGCCGCACCGGGCTGCTCACCGGGACGGATGTTTCGGAACACTCGGTGGTCATCGATGTGGGAACCAATGTGCTTTCCGACGGCTCGCTCGCCGGCGATGTCGACGAAGCCAGCGTCCGGACGGTGGCTTCAGCGCTGACGCCGGTCCCAGGCGGCGTCGGCTCAGTCACGACGGCGCTGCTGCTTCTCCACACCGCCGAAGCGGCGCGGGACCAGACACGCGCGGCCCGGACGCCTGTACTCACACCATGACCGACGCACTAATGGCACGCCGCACGGCGCTTCATTCCGCCAGCACAAAGGTCGTGGCCGACTGGACCGCGCTCATGCCAGGCGATTTCGTCACGGTGCTGGAGTCCTACACAGTTCCCCACAGCGGCTGGATCGACGACCTGACAGAGGACGGCCGCATCATCTGGCTGGTTCTGACCTTCGGGGGTGGCCGCCGTATGTTCTTCCGCGAGAACGGCGACATCATCACGGTCGAAGTTCCATAGGCCAAGCACACCCCTACTGCCCGGCAAAGATCTGAAGGAAGAGCCAATGGCTTCCAAAGCACCACGCGAGAATATCGACGAGTCAAAGCTGACTGTCAGCAAACCGAAAACCAAGGCCGTAGGCATCCCCGCGGTGGCCAGCGCCCTGAAAATATCCCTGGAGCAGATGGGCCCGCTGCGCAGCGTCCAGACACTCATCGCCGTCAACCAGATCGACGGATTTGACTGCATGGGCTGCGCCTGGCCGGAACACGAGAAGCGCAATGCAGCGGAATTCTGCGAGAACGGCGCAAAGGCGGTGGCAGAGGAAGCTACCCGCCGCCGGGTCACCCCGGAATTCTTCGCAAGGCATTCCGTTGCCGACCTGAAGACGCGTGATGACTACTGGCTCGGACAGCAGGGAAGGCTGACCCACCCAATGGTCCTGGATGAGGGCGCGTGCCACTACAGGCCCATCGGCTGGGACGAAGCCCTGGAACTGGTCGCCCAGGAACTCAGAGACATGGACCACCCGGACCAGGGCGTTTTCTACACGTCCGGCAGGACGTCCAACGAGGCCGCATTCGTGTACCAGCTGCTTGTGCGCGGCGTGGGCACGAACAACCTCCCGGACTGTTCAAACATGTGCCACGAGTCCTCCGGCTCGGCGTTGGTGGAGACCATGGGCATCGGCAAAGGTTCCGTCAGCCTCAAGGATCTGGAAACGGCGTCCCTCATCTTCGTGGCGGGCCAGAACCCGGGAACGAATCATCCGCGCATGCTCAGCGCCCTGGAGAAGGCAAAGAAAAACGGCGCGGCCATCGTCTCCGTCAACCCGCTCCCCGAGGCCGGACTGCTTCACTTCGAGAACCCGCAGAACATCTCGGGGATGCTGGTGGGCTCGCAACTGACGGACGATTTCCTGCAGATCCGGGCCGGTGGCGACCAGGCACTCTTCCAGGGTCTTGGGAAATACCTGCTGGAAGCAGAACGTGCAGGCAGGAACAGCCCGGGCTTGACAACGGTCCTTGACCACGACTTCATCAAGAACCATACGGTCGGCGTGGAGTCCTACCTTTCGCAGTTGGAACAGGTGCAGTGGGACGAAATCGTCGAGGCGACCGGGCTGACCATGGAACAGATCGCCGCCACCGGTGAACGCCTCCTGGCATCAGGGTCGACCATCGTCTGCTGGGCGATGGGCCTGACACAGCACAAACACTCAGTGCCTACGCTTCGGGACGTCGTCAACGTCCTGCTGCTGCAGGGCAACATCGGCAAGCCCGGAGCCGGTGTTTGCCCGGTTCGCGGACACTCCAATGTCCAGGGCGACCGGACCATGGGCATCTTCGAACAGATGCCGGCAGCGTTTCACGACCGGCTCGACCAGGAATTCCAGTTCCGCTCACCCCGGGCGCACGGCTACGACACCGTCGCTGCGATCCGGGCGATGCGGGACGGAAAAGTCCGGCTGTTCGTGGGCATGGGCGGGAACTTCGTCCGGGCGGCTCCGGACTCGGATGCCACCGAGAAGGCCCTGGCCAATACCCGGCTGACTGTGCAGATCTCGACGAAACTGAATCACTCGCACCTTTCGACAGGAAAACGCGCCCTGATTCTCCCAACGCTGGGCCGCACTGAGCGGGATACCCAGCGGTCCGGCGACCAGAGGGTTACCGTGGAGGATTCCATGAGCGCTGTCCATGCATCCCGCGGCCGGCTCAAGCCCGCCAGCGAGCACCTAATGTCCGAGGTCGCCATCGTCTGCAACCTCGCGCACAAAGTGTTCACCGACGCCGGCCTCCCCCTTTCCAACACGCCGGCAGCCGACTGGCTCTCCCTCCGGGATGACTACTCCCTGATCAGGCAGCACATCGAAGCTGTCTTTGATGGCTTCGAGAATTTCGAGGAGAGAATCCAGCACCCCGGCGGTTTCGTTCTGCCCCACCCGCCGCGGGACAAAAGGGGATTCAAGACACTGTCCGGCAAGGCGCACTTCACGTCGAATGCCCTGGAGTACCTTCGGGTCCCGCCCGGCCGGCTGATCCTGCAGACCCTGCGTTCACACGACCAGTACAACACCACCATCTACGGCAAGGACGACCGATACCGCGGAATTCACGGAGGCCGGCGCGTGGTGCTGGTCAACGAGGCGGACATAGCCGAGATGGGCTACGCGGACGGGGACATGGTGGACCTGGTTTCAGAGTTCCGGGGAACAGAGCGCAGGGCGGAGGATTTCCGCATCGTAAGCTACTCGACGCCCAAGGGTTGCGCAGCCTCGTACTACCCGGAAACCAACGTGCTGGTGCCGCTGGACTCCGTCGCTGACACCAGCGGCACCCCGACGTCCAAGTCCGTCGTCGTGCGGCTGGAACCGGCAGGAGCGCGGCTTCATGCTTGATGCCCCTGATACCTTGCTGCGCCGCAAGGGGGTGGACCGCCCGCGGGTGGAGCGGGCGGTCCGGGAGTTCCTTTTGGCCGTCGGCGAGGACCCCGACAGGCCTGGCCTGGCTGAGACTCCGGCACGCGTGGCCCGCGCCGCAGTGGAAATGTACGGCGGCCTCCACGAGGATCCAGCCACGGTACTGGACAGGACATTCGACCTAGGACATGAGGAACTGGTCCTGGTTAAGGACATTCCTTTCTACTCAACCTGCGAGCACCACCTGGTGCCCTTCCACGGTGTGGCCCACGTTGGCTACATCCCGTCGGCGGACGGAGTGGTAACAGGCCTCAGCAAGCTGGCCAGGCTGGTGGATGCGTTTGCGCGCAGACCGCAGGTGCAGGAACGCCTGACCACCCAGGTGGTGGATTCGCTCGTATCGTCCCTCCGGCCGCTGGGGGCGATCGTAGTGGTGGAATGCGAGCATCTCTGCATGTCCATGAGGGGCGTCCGGAAGCCGGGCGCGAAGACCATTACCTCGGCGGTGCGCGGACAGCTGCGCCTGCCGGCAGCCCGCGCGGAGGCACTCAGCCTGATCTTGGGCCGCTGACCGCGATGGGGTGATGGCGGTCCTTCGAAAATCGGACGGGCGCCGCCTCTGTTCTCTGATATATCTTTAAGATATATTTGGAATATCAGATGGTGCCGCTGCAGTGCGGGACAAAGTCCCCAAATCCATGCGGCAAGTACGTTCCCCGTGAACGGTGTTTCGGAGGCCTGAATACCTGGGGAGGTAAGCGCCGGAACACCGCTTTCGGGGAACGAGCAGGTGCGGCGCCAATCCCAGAAGCGCCGCCACCGCGTGGCTGCCCCGCCGATCCAACAAACCAAGCCACCAACGAAGGGACGACCAGTGGTAGCTCTAACCCTTCACCCCGTCGACAGGCCGGGCATGGCCGGCGGGCGTGCCGCTGACGGGGAGCACACCTGGGCGGAAGCACGCCGTCTGGCCTTCGACTGCGCCACGCCCCTTGGACCAGAACGGATTCCACTCGGGGAGGCGAACGGAAGAATCCTGGCCGCTGACCTCAGCGCGCTTCAGGAGATGCCCCACTACGCCTCGTCCGCCATGGACGGCTGGACGGTTAACGGTGCCGGCCCGTGGGCGCTGACGGAACCAGGAAAACCCCTCGGTCCCGGTGAGGCCAGCCCGGTGGTCACAGGTGGCGTGATCCCTCCGGGCTCCCAGTCTGTGCTCCGTGTCGAGAGCGGACGGCTTGCGGACGGCGCAGGCGGCCAGGCCATCCTGATAGTGGGCGACGCGGCGTCCCCCGGTGAACCCCGCCCTGGCCAGCACATCCGTAAATCGGGCGAGGAAGCGGCCGCCGGCGAGGTGCTGATCCCCGCCGGGACAGCCCTGAACCCTGCGCATATCGCACTGGCGGCCGTCGCCGGCTTCGATCAACTGACAGTGCGCGGCAAACCGCTGGTGAAAATGCTTATCACTGGCGCAGAGGTGGTCACGGCGAGGATTCCGGTGCCGGGACAGGTCAGGGATGCCTTCGGCCCCCAGTTCCGCACCATCATCCAGATGCTCGGGGGTGTCCCGGGGCCACTGGTCCGCATCGGGGACTCCTACGAGGAATGGCTCACAGCACTGGGTGCCTCCGAAGCGCCGATGGGCCAATGGCCCGACGTGGTCGTGACCACCGGCGGGACAGGGCGCTCCGGCGCTGACCATTTCCGCAAAGCCGTGGCCGCTCTCGGCGGACGGCTCCTCATCGACGGCATCGCCATGCGACCGGGCCACCCCGCCGCCTTGGGCAAACTGCCCAATGGCCGATTCGTCGTCGGACTTCCCGGCAACCCGCTCGCTGCCCTGATGGCGCTCTTCACCATTGGCGGTCCGCTCCTGGCCGCGCTCGGCAATCAGCCCCTGGCCGGCATCAGCCGGCTGCCGTGCGGCACGGTAATCGACGCCCACACGGCATCCACACGGCTCATGCCGTTCCGCTGGGTCAACGGCCTGGCGACACCGGCCCACTACACGGGGCCCGGGATGATGCGCGGGCTGGCCACCGCCGACGGCGTCATGGTGGTTCCGTCGGCGGGCGTTCAGCTACGGGAACCGGTTCCGGCCTTTGCGCTCCCGTGGCGCCCGGACCTGCGTCCGGCGCTTCCTGGCAGATTGATCGGGGAGGACTAGGACGTGGCACGCATGACCCAGCGGCGGAAGGTCCACAGGTACCTGCTGGACGGCTCCGAGGCCGCTATCGCATATCCCGTACGGGTACGCGAAGACGTGCTGGCGGCCGAGGAACCACTGGAGGTCCGTTTCAAAGACCTGTCATTTGCCGTGACGATGCGGACGCCCGGGGACGACTTCGACCTCGTTGCCGGTTTTCTCGTCTCTGAGGGCATCATCAGCAGCCAGGCGGATCTCGTGTCGCTCCGCTTTTGCGCCGGCGAGGATGAAACCGGCAGGCAAACCTTCAACGTCGTTGAAGCGCAGTTCCGTCCCGGCCTGGCACTGCCGGACACTGGCCGGCACGTATACACGTCCAGCTCCTGCGGCATCTGTGGCAGCACATCCATCGAAGCCGTCCGCAAAACCCTCACCTACGACCTCCATGAGGACCAGCTGCGCGTGCCGGTCGACGTGCTCGCGCGGCTGCCCGAACAGTTGCGCGAAGCCCAGGCATTGTTCGACAAAACCGGCGGCGTCCACGCAGCAGGACTGTTCAAGATCGGCGACCGCGGAGAAGCGGAGCTCCTTTGCCTCCGCGAGGACGTGGGCCGCCACAATGCCGTGGACAAGGTGATCGGGTGGGCGCTGCGCGAAGGGCTTCTGCCCCTGCGCGGAATGGTCCTGCAGGTCTCGGGCAGGGCATCATTCGAGCTCGTTCAAAAGGCAGCCCTCGCCGGCATCCCGGTATTGGCCGCGGTCAGTGCACCCTCAAGCCTGGCGGCGGACCTCGCCGCCGACACCGGCGTAACACTCGTGGGCTTCAGCCGGGGCAAGAGTCTCAACGCCTATGTGGGGCAGGAACGGCTGGCACCTGCGCTAACGGCACCTCCCCGGGCGGCACTTCCATTGACGACTCCATTGACGACGGCGGGCCAGGGCTAGGTGCCGGTCTTACCTGAAAGGAAACCAATGGCCGGTACAGAAGTGGCGGGTACAGAAGTGGCCGGCGCCATCCTCAGCCCCGATCCCCTCTCTGAGGACGTGGCTCTTGCCGCCGTCGAAAGCGCCACAGCGGGTGCAGTTGTCAGCTTCCGGGGCGTGGTCCGGAACCACGACGGCGGCAAGGCCGTGGAGCGGCTGTGCTACACCGCCCATCCCACCGCCCAGAAAGCGATAGCGGAGGTCGCGGCTGCCGTCCTCGCCGAACACTCGGGGGAAGCCGGCCAGCCTGTCGGAATCTGGGTGGCCCACCGGGTTGGGACGCTGCGCATCGGCGACCTGGCCCTGGTGTGCGCCGTATCGGCTGCGCACCGCCGGCAGGCGTTCACCATCTGCTCTGAGCTCGTGGACCGGGTCAAAGCCAGCTTACCCATCTGGAAAGAACAGTTCTTCAGCGACGGCACAGTCGAATGGGTTGGCGCCGAAGGCGCTGGCGCAGCCGCGCTCTCCGACGCCGAAGCCGCCATCAAGATCGGCTAACCACACCCGGCAACGACAGGGAACCCCGCCGGTTGAGCCTGTCGAAACCTCAGTTCACGGATGCTGCGAGTAGGACAATGACGGCCGCGCGTCCGTCGCAGTCTAGGATCAGACTTGTGAAGCAGGCGGGACAACGCAGAGTCTGACCCCTGGTCACGGCGACAAAACGGGAGCACCTCTGATGGCTGCAAGAGACGAAACAGGGACTGATAGGGATCCGGACGCCCAAGGCGGAGGCGTTCAGTCAGTCGACCGTGCGCTCCAGATCCTGGAGATCCTCGCCAGGGACGGACACGCAGGCGTTAGTGATATTGCTGAAGAGATGGGGGTTCACAAGTCCACCGCCTCGCGGTTGCTCGGATCCCTCGTGTCCAGGGAGATCGTGCGGCAAAACAGCGATCGAGGCAAGTATCAGCTGGGCTTTGGCATCCTGCGCCTAGCCAGCTCCATTCCCGGCCGGCTGAGCCTGGTCCACGAAGCGCGTCCGGTCCTGGAGAGCCTTGCAGACCAATACAAGGAAACGGTCAACCTCGCCGTCCTGCGTTCCAACTACGCGGTGAACGTGGACCAGGCCATGGGCCCGTCAACGCTGGCCACCTACGACTGGGTGGGCAGTCTCACGCCCCTCCATGCCACGTCCAGCGGGAAAGTACTGCTGGCAGCACTGCCGGTGGAAGAACGGGCCCGGATCCTCAAGAAGGTGGGCCTTCCCGCCCGCACCCCGCGCACCATCACGGACCGGGATACTTTGGAGAACCAGCTCCTCGACGTTTCCCGCGACGGCTACGCAGTTGTTCACGAGGAATTCGAGATCGGACTGAACGCCGTTGCAGTGCCCATCTATAACCACTTCGGGACGGTCATCGGGGCCGTCAGCATCTCCGGCCCCGCCTTCCGCTTCGACCCGGAAAACACTCCAGGTCTGATCCAGGGCCTCCAGGACGCCGGCCTGAGCATCAGCGGAAAGATGGGCTACACGCGGCGATGAACCCGGACCGGGGTCCGGGGTCATCGCGGGTGTTTGGTTCTGCCGTTAGTGGCCGGTGCTTTTAGGAGGCCGGGGCTGCTGGGGTTTCTTTGCGTTCGAGGGTTTCGGCGCGTTCCTCCAGCGGCGGGGTGTTCTCGGTGATGCCCAGCAGTGCCTCTCCTGAGAGCGGGACGTCGCCGACCTTTTCCTGGACCCAGTCGTGGAAAGCACCGATGTGGTGTTCGCTGGGGACGAGGACGCCGCCCTTGGAGTACACCTTGGAGGCCATGCCGGGCTGGCAGCGTTCGCACGCGTCGAAGTCCTGCATGTTCACCCGGTGGAACAGCTCCACGGAGGCGGTGACGTCCTTGCCGGACTCCACCACCGAGGGCAGGTACAGCCAGTCGCATTCGACGATCGTGTGATCCGCCGACATCGGGAACATCCGGTGGATGATCACGTGGTCCGGGACCAGGTTCACGAACACGGTCGGCTTGATCGTGATCGCGTAATACCGCCGGTCCTGGTCCTCAGCCACGCCCGGAATCAGGTCCAGGCCCTCGGACCCGTCCACCGTGAAGCCCTTGATGTCCTCACCGAACTCCGCCCCGTGGCCCACGAAGTACTGCGCGGCCAGGCCGTCGGCGAACTCCGGCAGGACCTCGGTCAGCTCCGGGTGGATCGTGGCGCAGTGGTAGCACTCCATGAAGTTCTCAATGATGAGCTTCCAGTTCGCCTTCACGTCATACCGGATCCGCCGGCCCAGCGACAGATTCGCCACGTCATAGCCATCGATCGCGTGCACACTGCCCAGGCGTTCCTCGATCGCGCCCATCACTTCCTCTTCGAAGGACGGCGGTTCCTCGGCCAGACAGACCCAGACGTAGCCCAGGTACTCGCGGATGTGGACCTTGGCCAGGCCGTACTCGTCACGGTCGATGTCCGGCATCTTGGTCAGGTTCGGGGCCGCGATCAGCTTGCCCTCAAAGTCATAGGTCCAGGCGTGGTACGGGCACTGGAAGTTGCGGGCCGCTTCGCCCTTTTCCTCCATGCACAGCTTCACGCCGCGGTGCCGGCAAACGTTGTAAAACGCCCGGATCTGGCCCTTGCGGGTCCGCGAGATCAGCACGCTCTCCCGGCCCACCTGCACCGTCTGCCACGCCCCGGGCTTGTCCAGATCCGCCGAACGGATCGCGCAGAACCACATCTGCTCGAAAATCCGATCCTGCTCCGCCCGGAAAATAGCCGGATCCGTATACAAAGAACCGCCCAGGGTCGGAATCAGACTCGGCGTGGTTACCTCAACAGACAATTTTGTTCTCCTATTCCAAAGACACAAAAAACAACTAAAACAAGAAGGAAAATTGGGGCTAGAGCCCCACGGCGGCACCGGCAAGGGCGGGTACGTCCGCCGGCGTCGAGACTTCGGGCACGACGGCGGCTGCCGGCTTGGGGGCCGACGCCGCGAGGCTCCTCCGCCACTTGGTGAACAGCCGTGGCTGGTTCATGCCCAAAACGGCTACGGGAACGTCCTCCCGGTAGTACACGGCCAGCAGGCTGTGCTCGGCAGCATCCCCCGCGTCGACGTCCAGGCGGTCGTAACCGGCTGAGTGGCCAGCGAACTGGATCTTCACACCATGCTGGTCCGACCAGAAATACGGCGGCTTCAACGGCTGCGCCGGGGCGTGGCTATCCAGCAGCGCCTGCACCGCCAGCGCCGCCCGCTCCAGGGCCCCCGTCCAATGCTCCACCCGGCGGTGCTTATCCACCGCGGCATCAAACCACGCAGCGCAATCCCCCACCGCCACAATGCCCGGAACGTTAGTCCGCCCCATCGCATCGCACAACACACCACCGTCGACGTCCACCCCCGAACCGGCGAGCCATTCGACGTTGGGTTCGGCACCGATGCCGACCACCACAACGTCCGCAGCCACGAACGTCCCGTCAGCCAGCCGAAGGCCGGTCACGTTTCCTTCGCCTGCGTAGAAGTCTTCAATAACTGCCGAGGAGATGATCCGGACACCTTTGGCGGTGTGCAGGCCCGCCACCACCGACCCCATCTCCATGCCCAGCTGGGCTGCAAAGGGCACCGGCTTGGTGTCAACGAGGGTAACGTCCATGCCACGTGAGGCGGCCGAAGAAGCAACCTCGGCGCCGACGAAGCCGGCCCCGATGACGGCCATTTTGCTTCCCGGCACCAGTTCCGGCGCCAGGCTCTGCGCATCGGCGAGGGTGCGCAGGGAAAAGACGTTGCTCAAGCCGGCCAGTGCCGGCAGCTGACGGGCCCGTGCGCCGGTGGCGATCACGATGCCATCGGCCTGGACAACCTGGCCGTTGGCCAGACCAATAATTTTCGAAGACGCGTCCAGGGACACGGCACGTGAACCCAGCAGCCATTCGGCGTCGAGGTCGTCACCGTCGGTTTCCAGGGACAGATCCTCGGCCGTGATCGACCCCAGCAGGAAGTCCTTGGAGAGCGGCGGCCTGTCATACGGGCGGTGCTCTTCATCGCCGATGATGACGAGCCGTCCGGTGAAGCCTTGGGCGCGGGCTGCCCGCGCGGCGGAAAGACCGGCCAAGGAGGCTCCCACGATTGCAAGTGTCTGCATTTCTCTCACCCTCTTTCAATTGCTTCTTAAGCAACAACAAGCGCTATATGCAACAGAGTGATCTATGCCACGGAACCTGTCAAGGGGCCCGTGACTCATTAAAGAAGAGGTACGTAATTGGACCGCCAGCCCTTGACAAAACAGTGTGAGCGAAAGCACTCTGTTGCATACTACGACGTGTGTTGTTCCATGCGGAACAAAGCAGATTTCAGCCGTCCATACCGTTTAAACGAGAAAAAGAGGTCTACTCATGCACAAGGCATGTCCGCTCAGTGAGCTGGCCCCGGGTGAAGCCCTGCGCCTGAACACCGCGCCGCCCATCGCTGTTTTCCACACCGAAGACGGCGAGCTCTTCGCCATTGATGACACCTGCACCCACCAGGATGCTTCCCTGACCGATGGCTGGGTGGAAGGCTGCGAGGTCGAGTGCCCGTTGCACGCCTCAAAGTTCAATCTTCGGACCGGCAAGGTTGACGCACCGCCGGCCAAGCTGCCCGTCCGCACGCACGAAGTCACCGTCGTGGACGGCGACATCATGGTCATCGAATCCGAGGAGGCGCCCAACCTTCCTCCCGGCCTGACAGTGAACGGCCACGTCTAACGCCAGCACGTCCGGTGGCCAAAGCAGCGCGGCTAGGGCCACCTCCGCAACCGCAGCCTCGTCTGCACGAACCTAGGAGACAACCCTTGTCCACAGTCCTTGAAGGCGTCCCCGCCAGCAGCGCCACAACCACGGCCGGACCCGGGGCCAACGCCCACACCGCAGAGTTCGTCCTGACGCTGGCCTGCCCCGAACGGCCGGGCATCGTCCGCGCCATCACCACATTCTTGGCCGACCGCGGCTTCGACATCGTGGAACACCAGCAGTTCGATGACCACGTCAGCGGCAACCTTTACCTCCGCACGGCCTTCACCCAAAGCGGCGATGCCGGCGATCAGGATCCCTTTGCCAGGCTCGATCAGCGGGACCCTCAGACGGCCGAAAGCCTCAGATCCGAGTTCGCAGCCATCGCCCACGAGTTCGGCATGAACTTCAGCATCCACGATGGCCGTCCCCAGCGGCTCCTGGTCATGGTGTCGAAGTTCGGCCACTGCCTGAACGACCTGATTTTCCGCTGGCGGGCCGGCAGCCTCGGCGCGGAGATCGCCGTCGTGGTTTCCAACCACGAGGACCTGCGCCCCATGGCCGAAGCCGCCGGGCTGCCTTTCATCCACGTTCCCGTCACGGCCGCAACCAAGCCGGAGGCCGAGGCGCGGCTGCTGGAGCTCGTCGCCGAGTACGACGCCGACTTGGTGGTCCTGGCCCGCTACATGCAGGTGCTGTCCAACGACCTGTGCACCAACCTCCGCGGGCGCGCCATCAACATCCACCACTCCTTCCTGCCCGGCTTCAAGGGTGCCAAGCCGTACCACCAGGCCTACGACCGCGGTGTGAAGCTCGTCGGGGCCACGGCGCACTACGTGACGCCGGACCTGGACGAAGGACCCATCATCGAGCAGGAGGTCTTCCGGGTAGACCACAGCCTGGATGCGGACGCCCTGGTGACTGTGGGCCGTGACGCCGAATCGCAGGCCCTGTCCCGGGCGGTCAAGTGGCATTGCCAGCACCGCGTCCTGCTCAACAACACCCGCACCGTCGTATTCCGCTAACGCGAACCAGGAGAAACACTTATGAGCGCATCACCACGCGTCGTCATCATCGGCGCCGGCATCGTCGGCACGAACCTGGCCGACGAGCTGGCCAGCCGGGGCTGGAACAACATCACTGTCGTCGAGCAGGGACCGCTGGAGCTCGCCGGCGGCTCCACCTCCCATGCTCCCGGCCTGGTCTTCCAGACCAACCCGTCCAAGACCATGACGGAATTCGCCAGCTATACGGTGGACAAGCTGCTCTCCCTCAGCGCCGACGGAGTGTCCTGCTTCAACCAGCTGGGCGGGCTCGAACTGGCCACCACGGAGACCCGGCTGAAGGACCTCAAGCGCAAGCTCGGATACGCCACATCTTGGGGCATCGAAGGCCGGATCATCGACCCCGACGAGTGCGAGAAGCACTACCTGCTGCTGAACTCCAGCGCCCTCGGGGACGGCCGCGAAGTCCTCGGCGGCCTCTACGTCCCCACCGACGGACTGGCCTCCGCGGCCCGTGCCGTCCAGCTGCTGATCAGCCGCACCCGCGAAGCCGGCGTCACCTACCTCGGCTCCACCGCCGTGACCGGCATCGAACAGACCGGCGGCAGGGTCACCGGCGTCGAAACGGCCGACGGCGTGATCCCGGCGGACATCGTGGTGTCCTGCGCCGGATTCTGGGGCCGCGAGCTCGGCAAGATGGTGGGCATGAAAGTCCCGTTGCTACCGCTGGCCCACCAGTACGTGAAGACCACGGCGTTGCCGGAACTCAAGGGCCGGAACGAGCTTCCCAACGGCGCCCGCCTGCCCATCCTGCGCTACCAGGACAAGGACCTCTACTACCGCGAGCATGGCGACCGGATCGGCATCGGCAGCTACGCGCACCGCCCCATGCCGGTGGACATGGCACAGCTTCCCCGCGTCGGCGCCGAAGAGATGTCCGATCACCGCATGCCTTCCCGCATGGACTTCACCATGGAGGACTTCCTGCCCTCCTGGGAGGACAGCAAGGACCTGCTCCCGGCCCTGCGCGGGGCGCAGATCGAGGACGGCTTCAACGGCATCTTCTCCTTCACCCCGGACGGCGGGCCGCTCATGGGCGAGTCCCCCGACCTCGAGGGCTTCTTTGTTGCCGAGGCCGTCTGGGTCACCCACTCCGCCGGCGTGGCCCGGGCCATGGCCGAACTCCTCATCGAGGGCCAGTCCCGGACGGACCTGCACGGCTGTGAGCTCACGCGCTTCGAGAAGGTCCAGACCAGCGACCAGTACGTCAGCGAAACCTCCCAGCAGAATTTCGTGGAGATCTACGACGTGCTGCACCCGCTCCAGCCCAAGGAGTCCCCGCGGGACCTGCGGGTCAGCCCGTTCAACGTCCGGCAGAAGGAGCTGGGGGCGTTCTTCCTGGAGTCCGCCGGCTGGGAGCGCCCGCACTGGTTCGAGGCCAACGCCGGCCTCCTCGACGAACTTCCGGCCGAGTGGCAGGCGCCGGAGCGGGACGAGTGGTCCGCGATGTTTTCCTCCCCCATCTCGGCGGCCGAAGCGTGGAAGACGCGCACCGCCGTCGGGCTCTATGACATGACGCCGCTGAAGCGGCTGGCGGTGACGGGTCCCGGCGCCGAGGCACTGCTGCAGCGGCTCAGCACCGGAAACATCACCAAGAAGCCCGGCGCCGTCACGTATTGCCTGCTGCTGGAGCACGACGGCGGCATCCGCAGCGACGTGACCGTTGCCCGTCTCGCGGAGGAACAGTTCCAGCTCGGCGTGAACAGCAACGTGGACTTCGACTACCTGCGTGTTGAGGCCAGGAAGCAGTCGGCCGCGGACCCGGCCCGGTGGGCGCATGTCACCGACATCACCGGCAGCACGTGCTGCATCGGCCTGTGGGGGCCTCTGGCACGTGAAGTGATCGGCAAGGTCAGCACCGACGACCTGTCCAACGACGGCCTGAAGTACTTCCGGACCAAGGAGATTTCGGTGGGCGGCATCCCGGTCACGGCCATGCGGCTCTCCTACGTCGGCGAGCTGGGCTGGGAGCTGTACACCACGTCGGAGTACGGGCTGAAGCTCTGGGACCTGCTGTTCGAGGCCGGCCGGGAGCACGGCATCGTCGCCGCCGGGCGCGGCGCGTTCAACAGCATGCGGCTCGAGAAGGGCTATCGGCTGTGGGGCACGGACATGACCTCGCAGCACCACCCCTACGAGGCCGGCCTGGGTTTCTCCGTGGCCAAGGACAAGGTGGGCTTCGTGGGCTGTGAGGCGCTGGCCGCACGCAAGGAACAGCCCGCAACCCGGGCACTGCGGTGCCTGACCGTGGACGACGGCACCTCCATGGTCCTGGGCAAGGAGCCGGTGTACGTCAACGGCGAGGCCGCCGGCTACGTCACGAGCGCCGCCTACGGCTACACGGTGCGTAAGCCGATCGCCTACGCCTGGCTGCCTGCCGCCGTAGGGATCGGTGACTCCGTGGAAATCGAGTACTTCGGCAAGCGCATCGCGGCGACCGTCACGGCCGAGCCGCTGTTTGACCCGGGGATGGAGCGGCTGCGCGGCTGACGGCCATGCGGCCGTCCTGACCCTCTTTGGCGCCAGAACGACGGCGACACACCGGTGAGTCCGGGGTGTCGCCGTCGTTCTTGGTTAATAGAGGGTCAGGACGGCAGCCGGTAAGTAGCGCAAACGAACACTTTAAGCCCCCGCTGCGGCCGCCTCGGGCCGCTCCGCGGGGTGCGCGGCTTCCTCCCGGGCCGGCACGAACCGGACGAACATCGCTTTGAAGCCGGGGGTGTTGGATTCCCGTGCCACGTTTTCCTTGTGGACCAGGGCGTTGGCCTCGGGGAAGTACGCCGCGGCGCAGCCCTTCGCCGTCGGGTAGGCCACCAGCCGGAACTTGTCCGCCTGCCGGTCCTTCCCCCGGAACGTGCTGACCACGTCCACCAGGTCCCGGTCCTTGAAGCCGAGCTCGGCCAGGTCTTCCGGGTGCACCAGGATCACGCGGCGGCCGCCGGAGATCCCGCGGTACCGGTCATCCAGGCCGTAGAAAGTGGTGTTGTACTGGTCGTGGCTGCGGATGGTCTGGAGGACCAGGTGGCCGTCCGGCGGCGTGAGGTACTCCAAGGGGCTCACCGTGAAGCGGCCCCGGCCGATGTCCGTCTTGAAGGAACGGGTGTCCCGCGGCGGGTTGGGCAGCACAAAGCCGTTCTTCGTCCGGACCCGGGCATTGAAATCCTCGAACCCCGGAAGAACCCGGGAGATATGGTCCCGAACCACGTCGTAGTCCTCGGCCATGGCCTTCCAGTCCACCGGGTGGTCCGGACCGAAGGTTGCCTCGGCCATCCGGGCCACGATCACCGGCTCGGCGAGCAGGTGCTCGGACACCGGCTGGAGCCTGCCCTGAGTCGAGTGGACCACGGACATGGAGTCCTCCACGGACAGGAACTGGGCGCCCTTGGGGTGCTTGTCGTCCTTGTCCGTGCGGCCCAGCGTGGGAAGGATCAGGGACGTGCGCCCGTGCACCACATGGGACCGGTTCGGTTTGGTGGAGATATGGACCGTCAGGCCGATCCGTTGCATGCCGGCTTCCAGGGTCTCCGTGTCCGAGCACGCGAGCGAGAAGTTCCCGCCCATCGACACGAACACGTCCACCTCGTCGCGTTCGAACGCCTCCATGGACTCCACTGCGTCGTACCCGTGGTGGCGGGAGGAAGCAATCCCGAACTCAGTGTCCAGCGCCGCCAGGAGCCATTCCTTCGGCTTTTCCCAGATGCCCATGGTCCGGTCGCCCTGGACGTTCGAGTGTCCGCGGACCGGGCAGGCGCCGGCCCCCGGCTTGCCGAAGTTGCCCTGCAGCAGCAGGACGTTGACCATCTCCTTGATGGTGTCCACCGAATGCGGCTGCTGCGTCACGCCCAGTGCCCAGCATAAGATCGTGGCCTTGGACCGGACGAGCATCCCGGCCACGTCCTCGATCTGCTTGCGGGTCAGGCCCGTGGCCTTCTCGGTCTCCTCCCAGTCCAGCTCCCGGCGGGCGTCGCGGTACGCGTCGAAGCCGTCGGTCACCTCCTCGACGAAGGAAAGGTCGACGACGGTGCCCGGGTTCCGCTCTTCCTCCGCCAGGAGCAGGTGGCCGAGAGCCTGGAACAGCGCCATGTCGCCGCCCACCTTGATCTGCAGGTACTCATCAGCCAGCGGCGTGCCGCCGCCCACCACGCCCGAGACGGTCTGCGGATCCCTGAAGTTGAACAGGCCGGCCTCAGGCAGCGGGTTCACCGCCACCACCTTGCCGCCCTTGTCCTTGCACTCCTTCAGCGCCGACAGCATCCTGGGATGGTTGGTTCCCGGGTTCTGCCCGACCACAAAGATCAGCTCGGCATCGTGGATGTCATCCAGCGAAACGGTCCCCTTGCCGATGCCGATGGTCGGGTTCAGCGCCGAGCCCGAGGACTCATGGCACATGTTCGAACAGTCCGGCAGGTTGTTGGTGCCCAGGGCCCGCGCGAACAGCTGGTACATGAACGCCGTCTCGTTCGCCGTCCGGCCGGACGTGTAGAAGACGCAGCGGTCAGGCGTGCTGGCCCGGATGTGCTCCCCGATGAGCCCGAACGCCTCCGCCCAGGAAATCGGCGAATAGTGCGTCTCACCCTCCCGGATCACCACCGGTTCGCTGATCCGGCCCTGATTGCCCAGCCAGTATTCGGTTTTCCCCGACAGCTCCGCGATGGAATGCGTGGCCCAGAACTCGGCTCCGACCGTCCGCAGGGTGTTCTCCTCGGCCACGGCCTTGGCACCGTTCTCGCAGAACTCAGCCGCCTTGCGCTTCTTGTCCGATTCCGGCCAAGCACAGCCCGGGCAGTCGAAGCCGCCGCGCTGGTTCAGCCGCAGCAGTGACTGCGCCGTCCGGGCCACCCCGGCTTGCGCCACGGCACGCTCCAGCGCAACCATCACCGCCTTGACGCCGGCGGCTTCGGTCTTCGGTTTGTGGACTTCGAGCTCGTCCTCGTTGATGTCCGCGACGGGGGCGGGCTGCTTCCCGAACTTCATTGTTCCAACTTCCTTACCGCTAAATTCCTGCTGGTTCGATCGCACATAAGGCGCGCCAGGCTTCCCTGGCGCGCCTTATTGGGCTGTTTGATACTCAGAAACCCCTGCTTACTGGGATACCTTGGCGAGCGTCTCGCGCTCCGCCCCAATCGTGGTGTTGTCGCCGTGCCCGGTGCGGACCACCGTTTCGGGAGGGAGCGTCAGCAACCGTTCCCGGATCGAGGCGAGGATGGTCGGGTAGTCGCTGTAGGACCTGCCGGTCGCCCCCGGGCCCCCGTTGAACAGCGTGTCCCCGGTGAACACCGTTCCTTCATCCGCCAAGAGAAAGCAGGTGGAGCCGGGCGAGTGGCCCGGGGTGTGGATGGCTGTCAGCGTGGCACCGCCCACCTGGAACTCCTCGCCATCGGCAAGGTCACGGTCCGGCTTCACGTCCGGATAGACCTGTTCCCAGAGCACGAGGTCCTCGGGGTTCAGGTAGATCGGGGCGCCAACGGCCTCCGCCACCTCGCGGGCCGCGCCGATGTGGTCGTTGTGAGCATGGGTGAGCAGGATGGCAAGAACCTTCCGGCCACGGACCTGGCTGATGATGGCTTCTGCGTCGTGCGGGGAGTCGATGATGACGCATTCATCGCCATTGCCGACGATCCAGACGTTGTTGTCCACGTCCCAGGTGCCGCCGTCGAGCGAGAAAGTGCCCGAGGTAACCAGGTTCTCGATGGTGACGCTCATGCGGATGCCCCCGCCTGCAGGATGTCTTCGACGGACTGGACCTCGACCACAGACCGGAGAACCTTGCCGTCGTGCATCTTGGTGAAGGCCTCTTCCACCTGGTCGATGGTGATGCGTTCGGACACGAAGGCGTCCAGGTCGAGGTTGCCCTGCTTGTAGTGCGCCACCAGCATCGGGAAGTCCCGGGAGGGCAGGCAGTCCCCGTACCAAGAGGATTTCAAGGAACCCCCGCGGCCAAAGACGTCCAGCAGCGGCAGCTCGAGCTTCATGTCCGGCGTCGGGACGCCCACCAGCACCACACGGCCGGCCAGGTCCCTCGCGTAAAACGCCTGCTTGTACGTTTCGGGACGTCCGACCGCTTCAATGACGACGTCGGCACCGTTGCCTCCGGTCAGGGCCCGGATGGCCTCGATGGGATCTTCCTTGCTGGAGTCCACTCCGTGGGTGGCGCCCAGCGACCTGGCCATCTCGATCTTGTTGGCGTCGATATCCACGGCAATGATCGTAGTGGCGCCGCCGAGCTTCGCCCCGGCGATGGCTGCGATGCCCACGCCGCCGCAGCCGATCACGGCGACGGATTCGCCGCGCTTGACCTCACCGGTGTTGATGGCGGCGCCGATGCCTGCCATCACACCGCAGCCGAGCAGCCCGACGGCGGCGGGATCGGCGTCGTCGTCCACCTTGGTGCACTGCCCGGCGGCGACGAGCGTCTTTTCGGCGAAGGCACCGATGCCCAGCGCGGGCGAGAGCTCAGTGCCGTCCTCCAGCGTCATCTTCTGGGTGGCGTTGTGCGTGTTGAAGCAGTACTGCGGCTGGCCCTTGGCGCAGGCGCGGCATTCGCCGCACACGGCCCGCCAGTTGAGGATCACGCGGTCGCCGGGAGCCACCTCGGTGACGTCCGGTCCGACGGCGCTGACCACGCCGGTAGCCTCGTGTCCCAGCAGGATGGGGAAATCATCGGTGATTCCGCCCTGCTTGTAGTGGAGGTCGGTGTGGCAGACACCGCACGTGAGGATGTCCACCAGCGCCTCGCCCGGGCCGGGATCCGGCACCAGGATCGTCTCGACCGAGACCGGGGCGTTCTTTTCCTTGGCAATGACTGCCTTTACTTTGTGAACCATGATTCCTGTGTTCCTTTCCTGAGCCCGGGGGACTCTTTGGCAACGGCGCCCGTTGCCAATCTAGCTGACTCGTTCCGGTTCCAAATCTTCGTCCAGCGGCTCGATGCCCTGCTCAGGGCAGCCGTTCACGTCATGCGGACCAGGCGTGGCAACGCCAGGCCTTCCCTGATCGAGACGTCGGCCTGCGCACCATACGGAGTCAGCTGAATTGCGTATTACACAACACGATGCACATAGCGCGTACTGGAAAATATGACAGTCGCCACGCGAGAGTGTCAATAGATTGCTGGGCCTCACCGTCCGGCCGCCATTTGATGACGCCTCGCACGTCTCACGCATATCGCAACCTAGTCTCACTCATTGCAACTAATTGGCCGTCGCTTTGGTGCGCATTTCACCGCGCAAACCGCCGCGATCTGCAGACCAATTTACCGGTCCGAAACAAAAAATCATTGACTGTGTGACAGGTCACGCCTAATCTGGTGCAACAGCGTTGCGCTGATTGCAACTCCAAACACTTTGGTGGACATATGAGTAACGAAACTTCCTCCCCCGCCGCTCTTGCGGGACCAACCAGCCCGGAGTCGAATGACGGGCATGGCAGTACATCGCCCGGACCCGCCACACTGAGCGGTCGCGTGGATCCGGACGGCAGCAGCGGTAACGATGTCAGCGGCGTCAGCAGGGAAACGCGCCGGAAGGTAGTCACGGCCAGCTTCATCGGCAACTTCGTCGAATGGTTCGATTACGCCGTCTACGGCTACCTCGCCGCCACCATCTCTTCGGTCTTCTTCCCGGACGCCGACCGGCAGGCGGCCCTGCTGGCCACCTTCGCCGTCTTCGCGGTCTCGTTCTTCGTCCGCCCCCTTGGCGGATTCTTCTGGGGACACCTCGGCGACCGCCTGGGACGGCGGAAAGCACTGTCGCTTTCCATCGTCATCATGTCCGTGTCGACGTTCTGCATCGCACTGATCCCTGGATACGCCAGCATCGGAGTGATGGCGCCGATCCTGCTCCTCCTGGTCAGGGTCGTCCAGGGCTTCTCCGCCGCCGGGGAATACGCCGGTGCTTCGGCTTTCCTCGTGGAGTACGCACCCGCCAATAAGCGCGGCCTCTACGCCGCCGTCGTTCCAGCCAGCACCGCCGCGGGCCTGCTGCTCGGTTCCCTGATCGCGGCGCTCCTCAGCACCGTCCTCACCCCCGAGCAGCTGCATGAGTGGGGCTGGCGGCTGCCATTCCTGCTCGCCGCGCCCATGGGCCTGATCGGCCGTTATATCCGCACCAAGCTCGAAGACACCCCTGCCTTCCAGGCCCTGGCTACCGAGGACCACACAGTCAAAACACCGGTCTTCGCGATGTTCCGGACGTACCGCAAGCAGCTCATCATCGCCACCGGCGCTGTCCTGCTCAACGCCGTGGGGTTCTACGTGATCCTCAGCTACATGCCCACGTATCTGTCGGAGGAACTCGGCTTCGGTGCGGCCGAATCGTTCCTGGCCACCACCATCGCCCTGGCCAGTTACATCGGCTTCATCTTCCTGACTGGCATCGCCTCGGACAAGTTCGGCCGAAAGCGCATGCTGATCACCGCTTCCCTGCTCTTTATCGTGCTGACGGTCCCGGCTTTCATGCTCCTGGACACCGGAAATTTCCTGGTCATTGTTCTGGTCCAGATCCTGCTTGGCGGCATGCTGACGCTCAACGACGGCACACTTCCAAGCTTCCTGGCGGAGCTGTTCCCCACCCGCGTCCGCTACAGCGGATTCGCCGTCAGCTTCAATCTCTCCAACGCTCTGTTCGGCGGTACCGCACCGTTCATGGCCACGCTGCTCATCGGCCTCACCCAGAGCAAGGTGGCCCCGGGCTGGTACCTGGTGGCAGCATCCGTCGTCTCCCTGACCGCCGTCCTGTTCGCCACCGAGACGTCCAAGAAGCCGCTCCGGCAGGAGTGAACCGCATGTCCGGGACTCTCACCCCCGGGACCCTTGCACCCCAGCCCGCCTCCGGCGGGGCACACCTCAAACTTTCCTCACTCAATTCAGCACTAAAGAAAGGTACAAACCCATGACCACCATCGAAACCGAGGCCGTCAACGACGTCAGCAAGCTGGACCGCCTCAAGGTCCTCAACAACGGCGAAAAAGTCAGCCTCACGTTCTCCGACACGGAGTTCGAACGCCGGCTGGCCGGCCTGCGGCGCATCATGGTCGAGAAGGAACTGGACGCCGTCGTCCTGACCAGCTACCACTCGATCAAGTACTACTCCGACTTCCTGTTCACCTACTTCGGCCGGTCCTACGCCATGGTGGTCACCAAGGATGACACCGTCACCGTGACGGCCAACATCGACGCCGGAATGCCGTGGCGCCGCAGCTACGGCGACAACCTCGTGTACACGGACTGGCGCCGGGACAACTACATCCACGCCATCCAGGAAGTGCTGCGCAGCCGCGGCATCAACGCCCGCCGGATCGGCGTCGAGGACGACTCGCTGCCGCTGGACAACCGCAACAAGATCCAGGCCGCCTTCGCATCCGCAACCCTGGTGGACGTGGCCCAGGCGGCCATGCGCCAGCGGATGATCAAGTCCGCCGAGGAGATCGAGGTGATCAAGCACGGCGCACGCATCGGCGACCTCGGCGGCGAAGCCATCCGCAACGCCATCACGGCCGGCATCACCGAGTACGAGGTGGCGCTGATCGGAACCGAAGCGATGGTCCACGAGATCGCCCGGACGTTCCCGGACTCCGAGATCCGCGACACCTGGGTGTGGTTCCAGTCCGGCATCAACACGGACGGCGCGCACAACTGGGCCACCACCCGCAAGATCCAGGAACATGACATCCTGTCGCTGAACTGCTTCCCCATGACCTCCGGCTACTACACCGCGCTGGAGCGCACCCTGTTCTACGGCGAACCGGATGCCCGCTCGCTGGAACTGTGGAACATCAACGTGGAAGTCCACAAGCGCGGCCTGGAACTCATCAAGCCCGGCGCCGTCTGCAAGGACATCGCCGCCGAACTGAACGAGATCTACGTGGGCCACGGCCTCCTGGCCAACCGCACCTTCGGCTACGGGCACTCCTTCGGCGTCCTCAGCCACTACTACGGCCGGGAAGCCGGGCTGGAACTCCGCGAGGACATCGACACGGTACTGGAACCCGGCATGGTGGTTTCCATGGAGCCCATGATCACTGTCCTGGACGGCCAGCCCGGAGCCGGCGGCTACCGCGAACACGACATCCTCGTGGTCGGCGAGGACGGCGCCGAGAACATCACCAAGTTCCCGTTCGGCCCGGAATACAACATCGTGGGGGCATAACAGCACCACATCAGCCTTCACCGGAAAGCGGCGCCACGTCCTGCGTGCCGCCGCTTTCCGGCTCACATACGGAATGATGGTGGACACCATGACCTCTGCAGAAGCTCCCGAAACCAGCGGCAACGGTGACACCAAGGGCACGTCGGTCATCGTCAACGCCATCGCCGTGCTGCGAAGTTTTACGGCGGACGAGCCGCTGCTCGGCGTCACCGAGATCGCCAACCGCGTTGGCCTGCACAAAAGCACAGTTTCCCGCATCCTGGCCACGTTCGAGCAGGAACACTTGGTGGAGCGCGATCCGGAGACCCGAAGGTTCCGCCTGGGCCTGGGCCTCATCGCCGTTGCCGGGCCGCTGCTGGCCGAACTCGAAGAGCGCCGTGTGGCATACCCTGTCCTGCGCGAACTCGCCGAACAGACCGGCGAAACCAGTGCCCTGATGGTGTGGAGCGGCTCCGATTCGATGTGTGTGGAGCAGATCGCCAGCCATCACCAGATCAAGCACACCACCCCGCTGGGCGCCCGCTATAACGATGCCCTGAGTGCCTCTGTACAGGTCTTCCTCGCCGCGGAGTCCCCCGACCGCGTCCGTACTTTGCTGCGCAGCGGAGCGATCACTTACCCGGGCCTGGACGACACCAGCCTCGAGGCGTATCTGATCCGGCTGGGCGACGTCGCCCGGCGCGGCTGGGCCGTTAACTACGGTGAATCCTCGCTTGATGAAGTGGGCGTCGCGGCCCCTGTCTACGATCACCGCGGCGATATTGTGGCGGCGGTGCTCATCCCGGCGCCCCGCTTCCGCGTCTCTCCGGACACACTGCAGAGCCTCGCTGAATCGTGCTCTGCCGCTGCCGGGCGCGTAACCTCGCGGCTTGGCGGAGCTTCCCCGCAATAGCTGTCACACCACAGCCGGCATCACGGCCCTGCCGCCGCTCTGAACGTCACGCACGCGTCCAGGCCGGTGATTCCCCCGGACTCGTTCGGGGCGGTGTTGGCCCCGGGGTCCCGCGGGGCCAGCGAAGCAACGGCTCCGCTGGCCTCGGCCAGCTGCTGTACGATTGCCAGCCCCAGCCCCGTTCCCTCGGAGCTGCCCGGCCCGCGCCAGAACCTGTTGAACGCCCGCTGGCTGTCCTCGGCGGAGAGTCCGGGACCTTCGTCGATAACGTGGAGCTCCACCATTCCGTCACTCTCAGGATGTGAAACCACCAGTCTGATTAGCGAACCCGGCGGCGCCACGGCGAGGGCGTTGTCAATGAGGTTGTCGATGATCTGTTCGGCGGCGCCCGGCATGGCCGTGACATTAGCCTCCGGAAGGGCATCCAGGCTGATGCGGACTCCGGTTTCTTCGGCGAGCGCCTCCCACTGCTCCAGCCGGTTCCAGGCGACGGCACTCAGATCCACGTTGACACGTGCCACGTCCCGGCTGTCCGCCCGGCTGAGGAGCAGCAGCCCGTCGATGATCCGCTGAAGCCGGTATGTTTCCTCCAGGGAGCCGGCCACCATGACCCGGGCATTGTCCGGGTCGCTGCCGAGGGAGTCAACGGCGTTCTCCAGCCGCAGCCTCAGTCCGGTCAGAGGGGTGCGAAGCTGATGGGAGGCGTCACTGGCAAAGCCCTTCTGCTGCTGGAGCAGGTGTTCCAGCCTGTCTGCCATGCGGTTGAACGACCCCGCAAGGGCACGGAGTTCCGGGGCGCCCTCGTCCTCTTCGGTGCGGGCTGAAAGGTCGCCCTCGGCAAGCCGCTCCGTGGCTTTCTGCAGCCTGTTGATCCTCCTTGTGACGGCGCCGGCCATGAGGTAGGCCAGCAGGCCGGCCAGCAGCACGGTTGTGGCCGCCACGGTCCACAGCACCGTGAGCTGGCCGGACACCCGGTCGGTCACCTCCGACGCGGGGTAGGTCAGGCGGACCGCACCAGTAATTTTTTCGCCGCTGAGGACTGGAACGGTGACGTACACCAGGTCAAAGCCCAGCGTGTCGGAGTGCCGCTGACCCGACGTGATCTGGCCGCTCAGGGCCGCCGCGATTTCGGGGCGTGAGACATAGGAGGATCCGGTGGCGGACTGATCGTCATCGGACGTTGCAACCGCGGTCCCGGCAGGATTCACGATCACCACCCTGGCCCCGCTAGCCTGGCCGTAATTGCGGACGGCGTCCGCCACGGCGGCGGGCGCCCCGGTGCCGGCTTCAAGCAGCTGCCTGGCTCTTCCGCCGAGCAAAAAGGCATCCCGCTCCAGGGACGTGGTGAGGCGGTCACGTTCGACGCGGACCAGGTAGTTCCCCAGCGGGATGTCCTGGACCAGCACCACCAGCAAGGTGATCACCATAAAGGCGGAGATCAGCCGCCACCTCATCCCGGGACGTCCAGCCTGAATCCCACCCCGCGCACGGCTTCGATCCAGCGCGGGTCCCCGAGCTTCTTCCTGATCGCGGCCACATGCGCGTCCAGCGTCTTTGTGGTGCCGTACCAGTTGCCGTCCCAAACGGCCCGAAGGATGTCGCTACGCGGGCACACCGCCCCCGGGTCTTCCGCCAGGTAGTACAGGAGCTCGAATTCCTTGACGGTCAGGTGGATTTCCATGCCGTCCACGAGCACGCGGCGCGAACGTTGGTCAATGCTGAGCGTGCCGATTTGCCTGGCACTCCCGCCAGCGGCCTGGCCCTCCCCTGCGTGGTCATCGGAGCGCCGTGCCACCGCCCGGATCCTGGCAATGAGTTCCCGCATGCCGAACGGCTTCACGAGGTAATCATCCGCGCCGAGTTCCAGGGCCAGCACCCTGTCTATCTCCTCGTCCCGCGCGCTGACCACAATGATAGGGGTCAGGGTCAGCGCGCGGATTTCGCGGCACACGTCGGTGCCGTCCATGTCCGGCAATCCAAGATCAAGGAGTATGAAGTCAGGGCCCGAGCCGCGTACTGCGGCGAGGGCCGTCTTTCCGTCTGCCACGTGTCTGGTCTGGAATCCGGCGCGGACCAGTCCTTCAAGGACGCCGGCGGCAACCGATTCATCATCTTCAACAACCAGGATCTGCATACCTGATTATGTTCCCGCTGGGCCGAAACCGCTGGGGATACACACGGAACAGGGGGATTGCGGCACCATTCTTGGACAACTCTTGGATTTCCGAGGCACCAGCGACGATCGGACCGCGCCGCCCTCGCCGAGTTCATGCTGGGTTCTTTAAACGCCAAGCGCAGCCATGATCGGTGCGGAGGAAATGTGACCCGCAGCCACCACCGGCCGTGCGGTACTCTCTTGACACCGGCGCTTCCGGTCGGCTTCACTATTACGTATGCTGAAATAACAGTTCCATGATGCGGAAACCGCCAGCAGTTCGTCTCGGTTTCGCCGGAAGAAGACCCGGCTCTCCGCATAGCCGTCACCATGGATGCCAGCACCTGCACGAGGGATCACCAAGCATGAAGCTTGCCGAATTCAACGAAGCCGACCGCGCCGACGCCAGCGCGGCCCTCCGGCCCTGCATCGACATCCAGCGCTGGGTGGACCAGATCGCCGACGCCCGGCCCTTCGCCACCGGCGAGGCGCTGCTCGGCTTCGCCCGCCGGGCCGCCGCCCCGTTCACCGCGGAGGAAGTAGAAGCCGCCATGGCGCACCACCCGCGGATCGGGGAACGCCCGACGGCGGCGACCGCCGAGGCGTCCATGTCGCGTTCCGAACAGTCCGGCGTCGACCCCGCGGACACGGCGGTCACGGAGGCTCTGGCGGCCGGCAACCGCGCCTATGAGGAAAAGTTCGGCCGCGTCTTCCTGATCCGCGCCGCCGGCCGTACGGCTCCCGAAATCCTGGCCGCGCTGAACGAGCGCCTGGCCAACACCCCCGATCAAGAAGACGTCATTGTGGCCCGGCAGTTGCGCGAAATCGCCCTGCTGCGGCTCAAAGGAGTGATCAGCGAATGAGCGTTTCCCACGTCACCACCCACATCCTGGACACCGGTGCCGGCCGCCCGGCGGCGGGCGTCGCCGTCGTGCTTTATGCGAACGACGGCGGCAGCTGGACTCAACTGGCAAACGGCACCACCGATGCCGACGGCCGCGCCAAGGACCTCGGCCCCGCGGAGCTGGCACCGGGCAACTACCGGCTCAACTTCGCCACGGGCGCCTACTACGCGGGGCAGGGCACGGCCACGTTCTTTCCCGAGGTGGACCTCATCTTCGAGGTGACCGGGACGGAGCACTACCATGTGCCGCTGCTCCTGAGCCCGTTCGCCTACTCGACCTACCGCGGCAGCTGAAAGGGACAACCATGCGGCTGATGCGCATTGGCACGGCGGGAAACGAGATCCCCGTAATCATCGACGACGAAGGCCAGGCGTACGACCTGCGTCCCGTCACTGCAGACATCGACGGCGGCTTCCTCCAGACGTGGGCCGGACAGCTGGACGAGCTCGACCTGACGGGACTCCCGCGCGTAGCCATGGAGGGAAAGCGGATCGGCGCGCCGATCGCCCGTCCTGGTGCGGTGATCGGCGTCGGCCTGAACTATGCGGCGCACGCGGCCGAATCCGGCCTTCCGCTGCCGGAGCGGCCCATCATCTTCTTCAAGCACCCCAACACCGTGGTGGGACCCAACGACGACGTCGTGATCCCTCCCGGCGCACAGCGCGTGGACTGGGAGGTGGAGCTGGGCGTCGTGATCGGCCAGCAGGCCAGCTACCTGAAGTCCGACACCGAGGCTGCCGCCTGCATCGCGGGATTCGTGCTGTCCAACGACGTCTCCGAGCGCGAGTACCAGCTGGAACACTCCGGACCGCAGTGGTCGCTGGGGAAGTCCTGCCCCACCTTCAACCCGGTAGGCCCGTGGCTGGTGCCGGCCACCGCCGCCAACGCCGGCGCCATCGAACTGGCGTCATGGGTCAACGGTGAACCGCGCCAGAAAAGTTCGACGCAGGACATGGTCTTCGGGCCCGCCGAGCTGGTCCGCCGCCTTTCGCAGTACATGGTGCTCGAACCCGGCGACCTCATCACCACAGGCACCCCGGCCGGCGTTGCCCTGTCCGGCCGGTTCCCGTACCTCAGGGCCGGAGACGTCATGCGGATGTCCGGCGGAGGGCTGCTCGGCGAACAGCGGCAGCGGCTCGTCGACGCGGCTGCTCCGGCCTGATCCCTTGCGGTTTTCTGGCGGCCGCCCGGTACCGGCGTCAAACCCGGCTCCGGTACCGGGCTCCCGATGACAGTAGGCTAGAGGGCATGGCTTCTGACCACCCCACCCCTGAACGGCGCGAAATCACTGTACGTCGCGCGCCAAAGTACGTCCCGTTCCTGATCCTGGGCGGACTCCTGGGCATCGCCGTGGCGGCAATCATCGCCTACGCGCTTCCCGGCGACGCCAGCTACGACCCCGGCTCCGTCTTCGGCTTCTTCATGGTGATGTGTGCGGCCGGCGGTGTGATTCTCGGCGCAATTGCTGCGCTTATCCTGGACCGGCTGAGCGTCAGGCGCACGCAGCAGGCAGTCGTCGAAGCCGTACCGGAAACCGTTGCCGACGCCGAACAGGCCGCGACGGAGACGGAACAGCCCCCAGCGCAGGAGCAACCGCGGGACAACGGCAGCGAACCCGGCCTCCGGTCATAAACCGGCCGCCGGAAGTTCCTTACCTGATGACGTGAGATAATCGACCAGTGGCACGCGGCGATGGAAAACTTTCTCATGATCTTCTCCCTGGCGAAAAAGGCCCTCAGGACGCTTGCGGCGTCTTCGGGGTTTGGGCACCAGGTGAAGAAGTAGCAAAACTCACCTATTACGGGCTGTATGCATTGCAGCACCGCGGTCAGGAGTCCGCTGGTATAGCCACCAGCGACGGCAAGCGGATAAACGTCTACAAGGACATGGGCCTCGTGTCCCAGGTCTTCGACGAGACGACGCTGAACACCCTGACCGGGCACCTGGCTGTGGGCCACTGCCGCTACTCCACCACCGGAGCCAGCCACTGGGCCAACGCCCAGCCCACCCTCGGCGCCACCGCAACCGGCACTGTTGCCCTGGCGCACAACGGCAACCTGACCAACACCGCCGAACTCAACGCCATGATCACGGAACGCAACGGCGGCCAGCTCAGCGGCGAAATGAAGCAGGGCAACACCTCTGACACCGCCCTGGTCACCGCACTCCTCGAAGGCGAAGAGGGCAAAACCCTCGAACAGACCGCCATCGAACTGCTCCCCAAGATCCGGGGCGGCTTCTGTTTCGTCTTCATGGACGAAGGCACCCTGTACGCCGCCCGCGACACCTTCGGCATCCGCCCGCTGGTCCTCGGCCGGCTGGAGCGCGGCTGGGTGGTTGCCTCCGAGCAGTCCGCCCTCGCCACCGTCGGCGCCAGCTTCATCCGCGAGATCGAACCCGGCGAATTCATCGCCATCGATGAGCAGGGCGTGCGGTCCCAGCGCTTCGCAGAGCCGACGCCGGCCGGTTGCGTTTTCGAATACGTCTACCTCGCGCGCCCCGACGCTGCGATCGCCGGACGCTCCGTGTACGAATCCCGCGTGGAAATGGGCCGCCAGCTGGCCCGCGAAAACACCCAGGAAGCGGACATCGTCATTCCGGTCCCGGAATCCGGCACTCCCGCGGCTGTGGGCTACGCCGAAGAATCCGGCATCCCGTTCGCGCACGGCTTCGTCAAAAACTCCTACGTGGGCCGCACGTTCATCCAGCCTTCGCAGACCCTGCGCCAGCTGGGCATCCGGCTCAAGCTCAACGCCCTCGAGTCCGTGATCCGCGGCAAGCGCGTTGTGGTGGTGGATGACTCGATCGTCCGCGGCAACACCCAACGCGCGATCGTCCGGATGCTTCGCGAGGCCGGGGCCGCGTCCGTGCATGTGAAGATCTCCTCCCCGCCCGTGCAGTGGCCCTGCTTCTACGGCATAGACTTCGCCTCCCGTGCAGAGCTGATCGCCAACGGCGCCACCATCGAGGAAATCTCGCAGGCCATCGGCGCCGATTCGCTCGCGTACATTTCCGAAGACGGCATGATCGACGCCACGCGTCAGCCCCGCGAACGTCTCTGCACCGCCTGCTTCACCGGCAAGTACCCCATCGAGCTTCCCGGCGCGGACAAGCTCGGCAAGAACCTGCTGGAGCGCACGGACCTCGGCGGGCTGCCCGCAGCGGGCTCTGCCGCACTCTCCAAGCCCGCGTCCGCAGCCGACGGCAACCCGGACAGCATTCCCGTCACCGAAGACCCTGCGGAGAAGCCCGGCGCAACGGGCTGTGATCCCGGACCGGATTCCGAGTTTGAGAACCTGCTGACCGAGGCCGACCGCGTGCCTGATGTCCACCACGACGCTGCCCCCGTCGGCGCTGACAAGAAAGAGTCCGTATGACTTCCGCCTCTCCCACTGCTGACATGAACGCTGCCCAGAACCGTTTGGCACAGAACAACGCCGGCATCACGTACGCGTCCGCCGGCGTCGACGTCGAAGCGGGCGACCGCGCCGTCGAACTCATGAAGGACGCCGTCAAGGCGACCCACAACGCGTCGGTGATTGGCGGCGTCGGCGGTTTTGCCGGGCTGTACGACGTCTCGAAGCTTCTCACCTACAAGCGCCCGCTATTGGCCACGTCCACGGACGGTGTGGGCACAAAGGTGGCCATCGCCCAGGCCATGGACATCCACGACACCATCGGCTTCGACCTCGTGGGCATGGTGGTTGACGACATCGTGGTGGTGGGCGCCGAACCGCTCTACATGACCGATTACATCGCCTGCGGCAAGGTGGTCCCGGAGCGCATCGCGGACATCGTCCGCGGCATCGCGGCGGCCTGTTCCGTCGCCGGCACCGCCCTCGTGGGCGGCGAAACCGCCGAGCACCCTGGCCTGCTGGGCGAGCACGAATACGACGTTGCGGGCGCTGCCACCGGCGTGGTCGAGGCCGACGCCCTCCTGGGCCCGGATCGGGTCCGCGCCGGCGATGTGGTGATCGGCATGGCCTCCTCCGGCCTGCACTCCAACGGCTACTCCCTGGTCCGCCGCGTCATCAACCACGCCGGCTGGGCCCTGGACCGCCAAGTCTCCGAACTCGGCCGCACGCTGGGTGAGGAACTGCTGGAGCCCACCCGCGTCTACGCCGCTGACTGCCTGGACCTCGCCCGCGCCTTCCCGGTGGCCACTGACACTGCCACAGGCCGCGGAGCCGTGCACGGCTTCAGCCACGTCACCGGCGGCGGCCTCGCAGCCAACCTGGCCCGCGTCCTGCCCCTGGGTCTGGTGGCCACGGTGGACCGCGCCACGTGGGAACTGCCGGCCATCTTCAAGCTGGTCTCCGAACTCGGCCGCGTACCCCTCGCAGACCTCGAGCGCACGCTCAACCTCGGCGTGGGCATGGTGGCGATCGTCTCCGCCGACGTCGCCGACGCCGCTGTGGCCCGCCTGAACGAGCGAGGCCTGCCGTCCTGGATCATGGGCACGGTCAGCGCGGACTCCGACTCCATCCTCAAGACCGGTCCGGACTACGTCCAGGGCGCCAAGGGCGTTGACGGCGGCGCCGTCCGCATGGTCAACACCTACGCCTAAAGTCGTCATCGATTGCTCCATAACTGCCGTTTAGAAGGTTCATAACGGCAGTTACGGAGCACTCGATGCGTTTTTAAACCTCAAGGACGCTGAACACTCCGCCCTGCGGATCCTTCAGCGTGGCGATGGTTCCGGCGTCCTCATCGAACTCCGGCTCCACGAGAACCTCCGCACCGGCAGCCACGGCCGCCAGCACGGCTTCCTTGACGCTGGAGACACCGAAGTAGACCTGCCAGCCCAGGCGCGCCCGGGCTTCGGCCCCGTCTGAGTCGGGCGAATCCCCAGCCTCGGAGTGGGCGCTTTCATCTGCCTCGGGCGCCGGGGCGACGCCGGCCACCTCCGCGCCGTCCACCATCAGCGTGGTGTACGTGCCGCCGTCGTCCTGCGGATATTCCGTCACCTCGTGGCCGAACACCTGCTGGAAAAATCCGACGGCGGCCTGCGGCTCGGGCGTGAGAAGTTCGGCCCAGGCGAACGCGCCGGGCTCGTTGTACCGCCCGCTGCCCGTGTGCGTTCCGGCCTGCCAGACGCCGGTGCTGCCGCCGCCGGGCGGCTCCACGAACACCATGACGCCGGTGTCCCCCACTTCCTCGGGGCCGAAGACCACGGTTCCGCCCGCGTGGGGGGATTCCTCGGCCACGGCCTTGGCGTCATCAGCAGCGAAGTAGACGTTCCACTGCGCCGGCGTGCCTTGCTGCTGCGGAGGCTGCGGCGCGACGACTGCCACCAGATCACCGTCCACGAACGCCTGGCCGTAGCTGCGCCCGTCCGGCGTGGGCAGATCCTCGTAACGCCAGCCGAACACCGCCGCATAGAACGACTTCGCGGCCGCCACATCCGGCGTCTGGACGTCGGCCCAACACAACTCGCCTCGTGTGTATCCGTTGCGCTGAACCATGCCGCTTATCCCTTCGTTGGAGAGAAACCTTCTTCAGCCTAGACGTGAACAGGCCCGCCGGTGAAGGCGGAATCCAGAACAGCAAAAAGCCCGCCGGGCACGCCACTAACTGGCATGCCCGGCGGGCTTTGATGATTGCGACGGCACCTGGTCTTTGGAAAGAAGACTTCCAAACGGGGTGCCGGAATTGAACTACGCACACAAACGACGCACACAAGGTGCACGACGGCAGCATGCAGCTGACTGCCTTACGGCAGGTTCAGGCTGTAACGACTAACCGATCCGACGGGAGTCAACCTCGTCGTCGTCGTCTTCCAAATCGTCCGCGTACTTATCCACGTAGGCTGAATAGTCCGGTTCGACCGGTTCATTCGCGAAATGGCTCGTAGCACGACTTCCCGGGCCCGTGAGCTCACGCTGAAGGGCCGAATAGTCAGTGTTCGGGGAGTAGTACTTAATGTCCCGAGCCTGCTTGGTAGCTTTTGCCTTTTGACGGCCGCGCCCCATGGCGTGACCCCCTTTTGTACTTGGACCGGAGGTGGTCACCTTGGCTATCGGTGAGGCCCCGGAATGTTTGGTCAATTTGTCGTATCCCTAGATTACATGCTTTCGGCGGCAACTGCTCGCCACGGGCGCGTCGGCCGGGCCGGTGGAGGGCAACAACCGCCGTAATCAGGGGGTTGCACGGATTTTTTGTTCGATAGAGTCTCATGAACGACTGAAATATCCGGTCTTGGAAAGGGGTGCCGCCCCAAGTGAATGATGACAATCCAGTCCCCGGCGCCGGGCCGCGGGCCATCCCGCCGCCCCCGGCTGCCCCACCCAGAATTGCGCCGCCGCAAACCGCCCCGGAGGATATCTCGCCATATCCCGGAGCCCGGCCGGCCCCGGAGCCAAGGGCCGAACTGAGGCAGAACCTGTTCAAGGCGGCCTTCGTGGTGGCACTGCTCGGAGTGGCCGGCCTGCTCACCTGGACACTGACTTCGCTGCTGGCCACCGCAACGCTGGAGGCCGCGAAACAGCCGGGTGCCTCCAACGGGCAGGCCTCCGCCGCCGCTCCGTCCGCATCGCCGCGCCCCAAGCTCCCACTCAAGGGCGTGAGCCCGCTGGACTTCAGGGTTGGCGACTGTTTCAAGGATTTTGACCCATCAGCAACCGGCGCCACCGTGGTGGCGTGCACCACCGAGCACTCGGCGCAGCTCGTGGCAGCCCACCGCTACCCTGCCGGGGACTCCTACCCCGGCAGGGTAGCGATGAAAGCCAAGGCGCGGGAGGCTTGCCAAGCTGCGGCCCTGACCAGCAAATCCAACGCTTATGTGCTGAGCTACAGGCTTGCCTACCCCAGCAGCGACAGCTGGGGCCAAGGCGACCGCCGCGTCGACTGCTACGTCATCGCGGACGCGGGCAACATCATCAAGGCCAGCCTGCTCCCTTAGTCGCGGGCGGGCGTCCCCTAGGCGCGGGCGGGCGGCGACTAGCCCTTGCGGCGGACCGAAAGGCCGCTTCCGGCGGGAGCGCCGCCACCGGGTCCTGCCATAGCCTCGAGCCCCTCAATGGTGAGTTCGTCGACGTCGGCGGCCGTGTCCACAAGCACAGTGTCGCCGTCCGCGATTCCGCCGGCGAGGATGGCCTTGGCGAGGCGGTCGCCGATCTCGCGCTGGACCAGCCGTCGCAGCGGGCGGGCGCCGTACGCCGGGTCGAAGCCGGACATCGCCAGCCAGGCGCGGGCACTGTCGGTCACTTCGAGCGAGAGCCGCCGCTCGTAAAGCCGGCCGGACAGCTCTGCCACCTGCAGCTCCACGATCCTGGCGAGTTCGTCCACTGTCAGGGGGTCGAACAGCACCACCTCGTCCAGCCGGTTCAGGAACTCCGGCTTGAAGGACGCGTTCACCGTAGCCATCACGGCATTGCGTTTGGCCTCGGCGTCCAGGATGGGGTCCACCAGGAACTGGCTGCCCAGGTTGGACGTCAGCACCAAAATCGCGTTGCGGAAGTCCACGGTGCGGCCCTGGCCGTCGGTGAGGCGGCCGTCGTCGAGCACCTGCAGAAGGATGTCGAAGACCTCCGGGTGCGCCTTTTCAACCTCGTCGAGCAGCACTACGGAATACGGCCGACGGCGGACGGCCTCGGTCAGCTGACCGCCTTCCTCGTAGCCCACGTAGCCGGGGGGCGCCCCCACGAGCCGCGCCACGGAATGCTTCTCGCTGTACTCGGACATGTCGATCCGCACCATGGCGCGTTCGTCGTCGAACAGGAAGTCCGCGAGCGCCTTGGCCAGTTCGGTCTTGCCCACGCCGGTGGGGCCGAGGAACAGGAAGGAGCCGGTGGGGCGGTTCGGATCGCTGATGCCGGCGCGGGCGCGGCGGACGGCGTCGGACACGGCGGCCACGGCCTTGGACTGGCCGATCAGGCGCCTGCCGAGTTCCTCCTCCATGTGGAGCAGCTTCTGGCTTTCACCCTGCAGCATGCGGCCGGCGGGGATGCCGGTCCAGGCCGAGATGACCTCGGCGATGTCGTCAGCAGTGACCTGCTCCGCCACCATCTGACCGGACTTGTCCGTGACGGCGGCCTCGGCTTCTGCGGCGGCGTTCAGTTCGCGCTCCAGCGCCGGAATCTCGCCGTAGAGTACGCGCGAGGCGGTCTCGAGGTCGCCTTCACGCTGGGCCTTGTCCGCGGCGGACCGAAGCTCGTCCAACTTGGCCTTCAGGTCTCCCACGCGGTTCAGGCCTGCCTTCTCCGCCTCCCAGCGGGAGTTCAGGGCGGCGAGTTCCTCTTTCCTGTCCGCCATGTCCGCGCGCAACGCGGCAAGACGCTCCACCGAGGACGCGTCCTTCTCGTTGGCGAGGGCCAGCTCCTCCATGGTGAGCCTGTCCACCTGTCGGCGCAGCTGGTCAATTTCCTCCGGCGCGGAGTCGATCTCCATCCGCAGCCTGGAGGCGGCCTCGTCCACGAGGTCGATGGCCTTGTCCGGCAATTGGCGCCCGGAAATGTACCGGTTGGAAAGCGACGCCGCCGCCACCAGCGCGGAGTCCGCGATGGCCACCTTGTGGTGGGCCTCGTAGCGCTCCTTCAGGCCGCGGAGGATGCCGATTGTGTCATCCACGCTCGGCTCACCCACGTACACCTGCTGGAAGCGGCGCTCCAGAGCGGGGTCCTTTTCGATGTTCTCGCGGTACTCGTCAAGCGTGGTGGCACCGATCAGGCGCAGCTCGCCGCGGGCCAGCATGGGCTTGAGCATGTTGCCGGCGTCCATGGAGCTCTCGCCCGTGGCGCCGGCGCCCACCACGGTGTGGATCTCGTCGATGAACGTAACGATCTGGCCGTCCGAGTTCTTGATTTCCTCCAATACGGCCTTGAGCCGCTCCTCGAACTCGCCGCGGTACTTTGCACCGGCCACCATGGACGCGAGGTCCAGCGCGATGAGGGTCTTGCCGCGCAGGCTTTCCGGCACGTCGCCGGCCACGATCCGTTGGGCCAGGCCCTCGACGACGGCCGTCTTGCCCACGCCGGGTTCGCCGATGATCACGGGGTTGTTCTTGGTGCGCCGGCTCAGCACCTGGATGATGCGCCGTATTTCCGTATCGCGGCCGATCACCGGGTCCAGCTTCCCGGAGCGGGCCATGGCGGTCAGGTCCGTACCGAATTTTTCCAGGGCTTGGAACGTGTTTTCGGGATCAGGGCTGTTGACGGTGCGGTCCCCGCGCACCCCGGGCACCGCGGCGAGCAGCGCTTCGTGGGAGGCGCCGGCGTCGCGCAAAAGCTTTCCGACGCCGTCGCTCCCGGCCGAAAGGCCCAGCAGCAGGTGCTCGGTGGAGACAAACGAGTCCCCGAGCCTGTCCGCCTCGTTCTGCGCGGTCTGGATGGCCTGCAGGGCCGTGCGGGACAGCTGCGCCTGTTGGACGGAGCTTCCCGACGTTGCGGGCAGTTTCTTGATGGCCGTGCTGGCCTGCACGCTGACGGCATCCGCGTCCGTCCCGGTGGCGCGGAGCAGGGCGACGGCGACGCCGTCCCGCTGGTCCATCAGCGCCTTCAGCAAGTGGGCCGGCTCCACCTGGGGATTTCCGGCCGTTGACGCGTTCATGGCTGCCGCAGAGAGAGCCTCCTGGCTCTTGGTGGTGAATTTGGCGTCCAAAGAGAGCTCCTTCCGGGATGCGATTAAGTAAATTGAGTCTAATACGCTCAACTTTGCCAAAAGAGCCTGAGAGGTCCCAGTTTGCCCACAGCGAACGGCCCTTTCGGGGCAGATGAACTTCGGGAAAACCATCGCCCTTGAACTGTATCCCTGCCACCGGAATCCCCCTAGGATCGACCCGTGACCAGCGATGATGGTTTCATCAGCACACTCGAGAAGAGGACCTGACATGACGAAGTTTGTTGTTCTTTACAACGCCCCGCAGTCGGCACAAGCGCAAATGGCTGAGAGCACCCCCGAGGCCGCCCAAGAAGGCATGAAGGCCTGGATGGAGTGGGCCCAGCGGGCGGGTGGCGGCATCGTGGACATGGGTAATCCGCTGGGCGCCGGCAAAGAGGTCAGCGCCACCGGAACCTCCGACACCAGCACGAACGTGGGCGGGTACGGCATCCTTCAGGCAGAGGACATGGACGGCGCCCTGGCCCTGCTCGAGGGCCACCCGCACCTGATGATGCCCGGCGCCAACATCCAGGTCTACGAGGCCCTCGACATCCCGGGCATGTAACGGAGGGAGGCGACGCGGGATGACGGGCGAAGCCTCTGCTATGGCCTAAGCTGCGCAGCCGGCGTTACTCTGGGGCCAAGCAGTTGTCGCGCTATCGCCTCGGGCTGATCCGCGTCATCAGGTGCCGTTCTGTGATGTGAGGGATCATGACTGGACCGTCCACTCCGCGGAAGCTGGCAGGACGGGTTCCGGCCGCCGTCTTGGCCTTGGCGTTGCTCCTGACCGGGTGCCAGCAAGACCCGCCGCAGCCCCCGCCGTCGAGCCCGCCACCCACAACCGGTTCGCCGGGAACATCGAGCCCGCCAGCGCCTTCCCCGACCGCAACATCGCGGCCGACCGAAACACCAAGCCCCAGCGCAACGCCCACTCAGTCGGAGCCGGCAGAACCCTCTGTCCACTTCACGGCGCAAGGCGACGTGGGCCTCGGCGACGGGGCCCGGCGCGTTCTGGACACCATTGCCGGGCTCCGGCCGCAGCTGAATCTCGGACTGGGGGATTACTCCTACGAGGCCGGGCTCGAGCAGGAGTTCTGCGACATGGTCACGGGTAAACTGGGCTCCGATTTTCCCTACCAGGTCGTCACGGGAAACCACGAAAGTGATGGCCACGACGGCGACATCCAGAACATCGTCAGGTGCCTGCCCAACAAACTGCCGGGCCTCCAGGGGGACTACGGCACGCAGTGGTACGTCGATGTCCCGGAACGGAACCCCCTGGTGCGGTTCGTCATGGTGTCTCCCGGCATTGACTTCCACGACGGAAAAAACCTGGACTATTCAAGGAACAGCGAGCGCTGGCGCTGGACCGCGGCGGCCCTGGACGGAGCAGAGTCGAAGCGGATTCCCTGGACCGTGGTGGGCATGCACGCACCCTGCCTCAGCGTGGGCAAGTACGAGTGCCAGCCGGGCAAGGACTTCATGAACTTGCTGGTGGACAAGAACGTTGACCTGGTGCTGACGGGGCATGAACACACGTACCAGCGGACGCACCAGCTCCGCGTCGGTGTTCCGTGTGCCAATGTCGTGCCCGACGCTTTTTCGACAGGCTGCATTGCTGATTCCGATCAAAGCATGGTCCACGGTGCCGGAACGGTTTTCGCAACTGTGGGCACGGGCGGGGTGGGCTTCTACGACGTGCACGGCGACGATTCCGAAGCCCGGTACTTTGCCGCCATGTCGGGCAGGAACCGCGATGCGGCACTGGGCACCCTGGACGTCACCGCCACGGCAGGCCGGCTCTCCGCCAGGTTCGTCCCCGCCGAAGGCTACAGCTTCACAGACGACTTCACCATTGAACGGAAGTAGTTCTTACCACTCCCCTCAGCCGCGTTTCCAGACGGCCACCCAGTCCACGGATACGTGTCCCGCCGTCTCGGGCTCCGGGCATCCCCGCAGGCAGGACTCAGTCTGAAGGATGTAGTGCATGGGGGTCGTCGGCGTGCTCTCCGTTCCTGTTCCGAGTGAGCGGCCGTCGAGGAAAAACTCGACCTTGCCCGGGCTCCACTCCATCGTGGCGACGTGCCACGTCTCGAACGTTGCCTGGGAGTCGAACAGGTCTTGGTCCTGCGGGTCTTTGCCCATTTTGTGCACGGCACCGTAGAAAGTCTTGGAAAGATCGCCTTCAGGGAAATCGACCTCGCCGTCCCGCGGCCACGCCCCGCTGTCCGGCCACAGGAGCCACGCTGTCTTGAAGCCCGGCAGGGAATCGGCCTTGAAGCGGACCGAATACCTTCCGTAGAGCAGGCTGTTGGCCCGGTGCGGGTTCGAACTGTCATTCGGGATCTTGGGTGTGGGCGCGGCGCCCATGGAGACGCCGTCCTCGGAATGGAGGTACCAGTCCAGGGTCCCGTCCTTCACGCTCAGCACCTTGGACGGGTAGTAGCCCGATTTCGTTCCCGTCTGTCCCGCCGTGTCAGGGGTCCCGTCCTTGTATCCCTCGCTCCACATCTGGCCGTACGCATCGCCCGGGAAACTGCCCACGGGAACGTTGCCCTTGTCGAAGTCCTCGAGGAACACCTGTTTCCAGCCGGGCAGGTCACCCACCGGCAGTTTGCTGATGAGGGGGTCGACAGGGGGCAGCTCCCCGAGCGGTAACCGCCGGGCTTCGTTGGCCACGGATCCGCATCCGGCGAGCATCACCATCGCCGCGAGCGTGGCCAGGCTCCGGAGGCCGTAACGGCGCCGCCGGCCCCGGCGCGGACGGCCCCTGCGCGGACGGATGCTCCACTGGGCTGAGAAAAACATGCGGCAAGTCTGGCACCGCGAACTTCACGCTTCCTAGGATTTAGCGACCCCCAAAACTGGGGGTTGCGCCGATCCCGGCGTTCATCGACCCCCAAAAGTGGGGTGACCCCAAGGAACCCCAAGGTTTTCCCAAGTTGATAAATAAAACATAAACGAGGGGGAGTGCACGCAAGTTGCCTCCGACGCAGCAGCAAACGCTTTGGTCTACTTCCCGGGAGACCGGGAAGGCTGCTGCGGGTTGGCAAAGGCATACAACTCCATTGAGTGGTGAGGCTAGTGACCATCCCTGTTCTTGTTTCCAGTCTGCGCGCAGACTTACCTGCTCCATCGCCCTTGGCTTCGGTCAGCGTGGTTATCCCCACCCTGAATGAGGCCAAGAATCTTCCTTGGGTCCTTCGACGAATGCCCTCCTATGTAGACGAAGTGGTGATCGTCGACGGCCGTTCCCTGGATAGCACAGTAGACGTCGCCCGCGCCCTCCGCCTCGACGTCGTGGTGGTTTCCGAACCGCAGGCCGGCAAGGGCTTCGCGGTGCGGGCCGGCCTGGCCGCAGCCTCCGGCGACATCATCGTCATGCTCGATGCAGACGGGAGCATGGACCCCCAGGAGATCGGCTGGTTCGTTTCCCCGCTTCAGCACGAATTCGACTTCGTCAAGGGTTCCCGCTACGTCACGGGCGGAGGTTCCGAGGACATCACGTTGCTTCGCAGCACCGGCAACCGGGCGTTGACCGGCCTGGCCAACCTCGTGCTCCACAGCGATTTCTCGGATCTCTGCTACGGCTACATCGCGATGCGCCGTGAGTGCCTGCAGATCCTGGAGCTCCAGTCTGAGGGCTTCGAGATTGAGACGGAACTGATTGTCCGTGCCTCCAGGGCCGGGCTGCGGATCGCAGAGGTCCCCAGCAACGAGCTCAACCGCATCTCCGGCAACTCGAACCTCCACACTTTTCGCGACGGCTGGCGCGTCCTCCGGACCCTTGCCCGCGAGTGCGTCGGGTGGGAGGCGCCCACGGCTGGCGCCCGGCCGGAGGCACTCAGGCGCGTGAAGTACAAGTACCCAAGCATTTCCCTTCCTCACATTCCAACCGATCCCCAGACTGTCCTGGGCCTCATGGCGGGCGACTAACATGCATCATACTGAGGGCTTGCCGGCGGTTTCCGTCGTGATCTGCTCCTACACGGAGGATCGCTGGGACCTGCTGATGTCAGCCGTTGAGTCTGTCCGGGGCCAGTCGGTTCCGCCGGAGCAGACGATTGTGGTTGTCGACTACAACATGGACCTCTACAAGAGGCTCATTTTCACGGTGTCGGACGTCGTGATCCTGGAAAACACCGGCCCAAAGGGCCTGTCCGGGGCACGCAACACGGGCGCCGCCGCCGCCACCGCCGGCATCGTTGCCTTCCTGGACGACGACGCCCAGGCGGCACCGGACTGGCTGGAACGCCTGACGGCGCTCTACGACGACCACGATGTCCTGGCGGTGGGCGGACGAGCCGTTCCCGTGTGGGAAAAGGGGCGTCCGGGCTATTTCGCGGAGGAGCTCGACTGGATCGTCGGCTGCACCCACCGGGGGATGCCAAGGGTGGCCGCGGAAGTGCGCAACGTGATCGGCGCGAACATGTCATTCCGCTCCGAGGTACTGGACGTCGTGGGTGGCTTCAACACCTCCCTGGGCCGACAAAATTCCTTGCCGCTCGGCTGCGAGGAAACGGAGATCTGCATCAGGGCGGTCATCGGCACGCCGGGCGCCCGTGTGGTGTACGAACCCGCTGCCCTCGTGCATCACTTCGTTCCCGCCCAGCGCGGCACCTTGAACTACATGCTGCGGCGCGCCTGGTCCGAGGGCATTTCCAAGGCACAGGTCAGCAAGATTGTCGGGCACAAGCGGGCACTCGGACCGGAACGGCGCTACGTCCGGCAGATTCTGCCCCGTGCGGTGTTCGTCGGCATCAGGGATCGGGTCCAGGGCAAGGATCCGGCGGGCCTGGGCCGCGCCATGACCATCATCGCCGTACTGGCCGTCACCACCTGCGGGTACGTCCGCGGGCGGCGCCTGCCAGCAGCCCCCATAGACGCGGAATCGAAGCAAAACGGAGCACGACCCAGCTGGAGGGAAGTCAATTGATTTGCATTAATCCAAAACACAGCCACGCCTTAACCGCCACGCCAGCCGGAAGCGCAGATCATGAGCCAGTCTGAGCGCAGCGTAACGAAGGAATCGGGTGCGCCCGCAGGCGCCAGCTTTGATGTCCACGGTCTCGTGGGTATCGACGTGGCCCCCGGCACTCCCGGCGAATCGCAATTGCGGGACATGCTTGGCCCGTTTCTCGGCGGATCCCACGCGCCACTCCGCCTGCATGTCAGCGGAGAGATGACGGCGGTGACAGACCAGTCGCACGCCGAGGATGCCTACCGCTTCACGGCAGACTCGCTCTACCTTCCCGCGGACCGAGTACAGATCATCGAAACCCGTGACGGCTATGCCGTTCAGGGCAACGGCGAGCTGCTGACGGCTGTCATCCCGCTGCTCGACGCCCTCTGCATCAGGGAGAACGCCGCGATGATTCATGCGGCCGTGGTGGACTACCGCGGTTCCGGAGTTCTGCTTCCTGCGTGGGGCGGTGTGGGCAAGACCAGCACAGTGGCCAAGCTGGTGGCCAAACCCGGGGTGCGCTTCATGGCCGATGACTGGGCCTTCCTGGGTTCCGACGGCATGCTCATGGGGTACGCGAAACCGATGTTCCTCAAGCCCCACCACAAGACCATCTACCCGGACATGTTCAGTGGTGCCCGCAAGCCGCTGGCGCCGGGCTGGCTCACCAATTCAGTGGCCCGGCTTGCCACCGCGGTGCACCCGGTGATCGTGAGATATCCAAAGACGGCGGCCTTCACCCGCCGCTGGTCCCCTGAACACAGGATGGTGCATCCCGAGGAGGTTTTCGGCCCGGGCCGCATCTCATCGGGGGCGCTTACCAGGCTGGCGATCTTCCTTGAACGCTTCGACGGTTCCGATGCGCGGTTGGAAACACGCAGCACCGAATGGATGACGTCGCGCATCGTGGGGAACTTCCACTCTGAGCTGCCCATGGTTTCGCGGCGGCTCGTGGAGGCTTTGGGCGCTACCGGCCTCGTTCCTCTGGAGGAGTACTTCGCCCACAAGGCAGCAGTGGTGCGGCAAGCCCTCGACGGCGTCCCGTGTTCCCTGCTGCGGATCCCCGCCTCGTGGTCCGCGGACCGGACCTCCGATTACGTTGCGAACCTGATCAGCTCAAAGCTGGAGGAGTGAGATGAGGCGCCACGTCAGCGATCTTGAAGTATCGGTGGTGGTTCCCGCGCGCAACGCCGCCCAGTGGCTGGCGGAATGCCTGGAATCCATCCGCAGCGAAAAGCCGCGCGAGATCATCGTGGTGGATGGCTGTTCTACGGATGACACGGCCGAGATCGCACGATCGTTCGGAGCGAGAGTCATTTCCGACGAGGGCCGCGGGCTGCCCGCGGCCCGGATGCTCGGCGTCGAGAACGCCTGCTGCGATGCCGTGGCGCTCATCGACGCCGACGTGGTTCTTCCGCCCGGTTCCCTGGGCGGCCTGCTGGACGAGTTCAAGGCCGGCGGCTACGACGGGCTCCAGTTCGGCCTCGCCAGCGAATCCGACGGTCCCGGATATTGGGGGGCGGCCCTGGCCTGGCACCACAACCACAGCCGGGTCCGGTCGTGGTTCGGAGTCTGCGCCACCCTGATGCGCCGGAAAGTACTGATGTCGGTTGCCTTCGACGACACCTTCCGCTCGGGCGAGGACATCGAGCTGAGGATACGGCTGGAGGAAGCCGGCTACCGGCTGGGCGTCTCCAGCACCACGGTAGTGCGGCACCGCTTCATCGACACGTTCGACTGCGCCCGTGACCAGTGGCTCCAGGACGGCGCCGGCCTGGCACGGACCATCCGCAAGCACCCGGCCCGCGCCGGCTGGCTTGTGGCCCTGCCGCTGCTGGCAACGGTCCGCGGGGTTGGCCTGTCGCTCCTGCACGCGCCGCGCTTCCTGCCGTATTGGGCCGGTTTCCTCCTGTACAACTACCGCTCGATGTTCGGCGAAATCCTCCGCCCGCCAGGCGCCGGCCTCTCCGTCGGCGGAAATGCCGCGTGGCTGACCGCAGCGCGGGTGGCACCGATGGTCACGGGGTTCCTGTTCTGGGCGCTCGCGGCGCTTGCGATGCCGCCGGCGGAAATCGGGATGGGCTCCGCCGTGGTTGCCGCGGCCCTGCTGACCGTGCAGCTCGGGATGCTCGGCGTCGGGCCGGCCACGCTCACCCTTCTTCCGGCACAGTCCGACGGCGGACGCCGCCTGATCGCGAGCAGCCTGCTGACAGTGGGGGTCGCGTCGGTGGTTGTTGCCGGCGCAGTGGCCGCAGTGACGCACGCGCTCGGCGCGGGCGTTGGTGAAGCCTGGAACGACCCCGCAGTCACCATCATTTTCATGGCAACCGCGCTTTTCGCGGCCTCCGCCTATCAGCTGGACCACGTGGGAGTGGCGCAGGAGCGCGCCGACCGCACCCTGGTCCGGAGTCTGGCCCAGAGCCTGGTCCAGCTGGCGTTCCTTGGAATTTCCCTGGCGGCAGGCGCCCGCGAGCTGACGGTTGTGGTGGGAGCGGTGGCGGCCGGTGCCCTGGCCAGCGTGCTCGTAGGACTGCGCCAGCTCCGCCAGGCCAGCACCTCCCCGGACTGGAAAGGCGGGTTCCGGTTTGGCCCCGCCGTGAAGCTGCTGAAGCCGGGGCTTCCGAACCACGCACTGATGCTCGCGGACCGCGCACCCGGTTACCTGCTGCCGCTGATCGTCGCTGCCACGCTCGGAACCTCGGCGACAGCGTCCTGGTACATCGTGTGGATGATGGCGTCGGCGGTCTTCTTTGTGCCGCAGTCCGCCGGGTTCTCGCTTCAGACCGCCCTGGCGGGCGACCGGTCGAAACCTGGCCTCGTGTCCTCGGCTCTCAGAAGCAGCCTCGCCCTCACACTGGCAGCCGGAGCCATCCTGCTCCTGGCCGGCCCCTACCTCCTCGGTTTTCTGGGCGCGCAGTACGCGGCCGCCTGGACACTGCTGCCAGTCCTGGTGCCAGCCCTGCTTCTGAGCTGCATCACTCAGGTCTACTTCGGCCTGTGCCGCGCGCAGGGCCGTCTCGTCGAAGCCACGGCAGTAGCCGTTCTGGCCGCCGTGCTGGTGGTGGCACCCGCCGCCGTTGTGGCCCAGCAATATGGCCTCACCGGCGTATCCGCGCTCTGGTCCGCGGCCCAGGCGGCCGCAGCGCTGATCGCCCTCTGGCGCCTGAGGAATCTCACCTCGGCCACGCCCGCCGCTGAACCGGCCCAGGTTCCGTCAGCGGCACTCCACCAGCCGACTGGAATCGAGCAACCATGACACCCGAACCCACGCCGACCGCCCCTCCGGCACCCGCGCCCCACCGGCACGCCGAAACGAAGCATGGCGGCACCAAACATGGCGACGCAAAACACAGCGAAATCAAGCATGCCGAAACCAAGCACAGCAGTGCCAAGCACGGCGGCACGGTTCCACCCGCCGTCGTCCATCATGAGCCGTCACCGCCCTGGAAGTTGGCAGCGCTGGCAGCCTTGGCCGCGACTGCCCTTGCCCTCGGCATCTGGAGCCTGCTGAACGTCGATCCGGAGCGGATTGGCGGGACCGGGCTCATTGAAGCGTTGCCGCCGGCCTTCTTCGTGGCCCTGGCCCTCAGCCTGACGGGCTTTGTGGCCACCCTGAATCTGCGGCGGCACACGCCGGCGCTTCTGGCCGGGCAGGTCCTGGTCATGGTGGTCATCCTGCATTCCGCCGACCCCATCATCCATGGCCTGCCGCGGCTCGAGGCCAGCTACCGCCACCTGGGCATTGCAGACCACATCGCAAAGTCCGGGCAGCTGGATCCGAACCTCGACGCCTACTTCAACTGGCCGGGCTTCTTCGACTTCCTGGGGCTGGTCTCCGGAGCAACCGGTGTCAAGGACCTGATCGGCGTCGCCACCTGGGCCCCCCTGGGAATCAACCTGCTGCTGCTGGCGCCCCTGCTGGCCCTGGCAACAAGGATCACCTCCCAGCCCCGGCAGGCCTGGGCCGGCGTCTGGATCTTTTTCCTCACCAGCTGGGTGGGGCAGGACTACCTGTCCCCGCAGGCCTACGCCTTCCTGCTGCTCGTCACGCTGCTTGCCTGTGTGCTGAGTGCGTTCAGCGGCTGGGCGTGGCCCACCGGCACCAACAGGTTCACCGCATCGCTGGCGCGCGGCGTATCGAAGCTTGACCCGACCGTTCCGCACCAGGGCATGGCGAGTCCTCCCCCGGCCGACGCAGCCGTGCTGGTAGTGGTGTGCGCGGGCTTCCTCGTCGCCATGACCGCTTCGCACCAGCTCACGCCGTTCGCGGTCATCCCGATCCTGGCGGTCTTCCTCCTGAGCGGCCGGCTCCGACTGCCTTTCCTTCCCCTCCTCGCGGTCGCACTGCCGCTGGCCTGGCTGGTGTTCGTGGCCTCGGCTTACTTCGAAGGCCACCTGAGCCAGCTCTTCGGATCGTTCGGTGACGTCCAGGCCAACACGCTCGGTGCCGTCACCCAGCGCGTCTCCGGCAGCGATTCCCATGTGCTGGTGGTCTACATTCGCCTTGCCGAGGTGGCATTTGTGTGGATTCTGGCCGCACTGGGCGCCTTCATGGCCCACCGGCGGCGGACAGCCTGGCTCACGGCGGCGCTCGGGGCTGTGGCGCCGCTGGCGCTGATTCCCGGCCAGCCCTACGGCGGCGAACTGCTTCTCCGCCTGTACATGTTCAGCCTGCCGTTCGCGGCCTGCCTGGCGGTCCTCACCCTCATCCCGGACCGGAACGGCACCCCGGGCTGGCGCAGGGCGCTCGCCCTGCTGCTCCTCGGCTCGGTCCTTGCCACGGCCACAGTGGTTACCCGCTATGGCAATGACAGCATGGAAAAATTCACCCAGGACGAAGTTTCCCTCGTCAACCGCCTCTACGCCACGGCACCGAACGGCTCAATCCTGATCGAGGCCATACGAAATACTCCGTGGCAGTTCCAAAAATACGCCGAGTATGACTACCGGGCACTCCTCGCGGCCCAGCCAAGGACCAATCCGGATCCTCTGACCTGCGATGCGAGCAACAGAATCGCCCAACGGTCGGGCGCCTACCTGATCGTCACAACCAGCCAAAAACGCGCCGCGGATCTTCTCGGCACCACTCCCCCCGGCGATCTCGACCACTTCATTGCGACGTGCGGCACCAGCCCCGGCTGGTCGAAAGTCTTCGAAAACGCCGGCGGCGTGGTCTTCCACATCAAAGGAGCAGGCAATGGCATTTGATCAAAAATACGCAAGCTACGCTGTGGCCGCCGTGGCCGTGGCCGCGATACCCCTCTCATTCGTCGGCCCCGAAGGACTCCGGCTGGTGGTGATCGGCCTGTTCCTGCTCGCGGGACCGGGAACAGCCCTGGTCATGCTTCTGCGGTTCGGATCCCCGGACCAGGTGGAGAAGCACAGTACTCTCCCGCTGGCCATAGCAATCGCGGTCGCGTCCAGCCTGGCGCTTTCCACCATTGTGGCCACCGCCATGGTCTTTGCGCGGATGTGGTCCCCGCCTGTGGCCGTGCTCCTGCTGTCACTCATCACCCTTGGCCTCCTGGCGCTCGGCGCCAAGCGGTCCCGTGAAGCCCTGGTAGGTGCATAATGCTCATCTTCCTGACGGGATTTGCCACCGTCGTGACCCTGGTCACGTGCGACGTCCTCCGCATCAGGCGGCCGGACACACCGCTTCCGAAAGCCGCAATCTACACTGCTGCAGCTCTCCTTTCCCTGATCTGCGTTTCGCTCGTGGCACGGCTTATCCAGCTGTTTTAAAGCATTTCGCACCCGGCGCGGCCTAACTAGCTGCAGGGCCGGGACCGCCGTAGGGGACCGGTAATCCAAGACCCGAACAAGATAGTGAGGACACAGAAATGAGCAAGCTTAAGAAACTCGGCACCATTGGCAGCCTCGGGGTGATCATTACCGGCGGGTTGGTCTTCGGTTCCGCGCAGGCGGCCAGCGCGGTCACCTGCCGCACGCCACAGACCACTCCAACCAGCAGCACGATCACCGGAACGACGGTCGCAGCCACCAGCTTCGAAGGATCCCTCTCGCCGTTCCTTCCGAGCACGGCGGGGACGGGCACAGCCGCCGTCAGCAGCACCACGGACCATGTCGGCCTGTGTTCGGCCAAACTGCACGTGACGGCAGATTCCGGGTCCGTCGCATTGATGTCTTTGCCTCTGGCAGCCGGGACCAAGACAGCCGGCGTGGACGGCTGGTTCAATGTGACCACCGCCGGGCTCGCCGGAAACGACGTCCCCTACATCCGGTTCTTCTCGGGCGGCACGCGGATTGCGGATATCTACCGCTACAACAGCAACGGGCAGCTCTGGCTCCGCGTGACGGGCCCCAGCGGGACGTTTACTTACACGAAACTGAAGTCCTCCACCATTCCGCTGAACACCTGGCACCGGGCCACGATGCAGGTCAGGGCCAACGGCAGCACCTCCACGATCAAGGTGTGGTTCGACGGTCTCCAGGAATTCTCCAGCACCGCACAGAACCTGGGCGCCTCGAGTGTGAGCGCCGTGCAGCTCGGAGCCGAACACTCCCGCCAGATGGGAGATGAATACATCGACGACGTCGTGGTCAAGCGGTCCAGCTCATAGCGCCGGCCCGACCGACCCGGACGTGCAGTACGAAGCGTCCTTCCGCGCACATTCGTCCTTCCGCGCACATTCCAGAACGGCAGGCGGCTACCGGCCGCCTGCCGGGATCACCGGGGCCCTTGGGCGCGGGATCCCGATGGCCCCGGGGACTAGACTTCCTCCATGGCCGTTTACCTGGATCCGCCTCTCTGGCCTGCGCACGGAACACACTTCTCGCACCTGATCTCGGACTCCTCGCTGGCGGAACTGCACGCCTTCGCCGCAGCGGCGGAGATCCCTGAACGGGCCTTCGACGGCGACCATTACGACGTGCCCGAGCGGCGCTTCGACGACCTGGTGGTGGCAGGCGCCATTCCCGTGGAGGCACGGGTCCTGGTCCGGAAACTCATTGCGAGCGGACTCAGGATCCCCGCCCGCGAGCGCAACAAATCCCTGAAAGTTCCGCTGCTGAACCGCTGGAACGCGGTGATGCCGGGCCACGACGCCCTCTTCCTGGACCTTCTGGACCGCTGGAGCGAAAGCCACCGCCGCTACCACGGCTGTACCCATCTGCTTGCGGTTCTTGAGGCCCTGGACCTGCTCACCGGACCCGACGAACCGCCGCTCACAGTGCTCCTCGCAGCTTGGTTCCACGACGCCGTCTACCAAGGCATCGCCGGCCAGGACGAGGAGGAGTCGGCCCGGCTCGCCGAAGTCAGGCTTGCCGAAGCAGGCCTGCCCGCGGATGACGTCGCCGAGGTGGCGCGGCTGGTCCGCCTCACCTCCGACCACCGGCCGGCATCCGGGGACGACGGCGGCGCCCTCCTCTGCGATGCGGACCTGTCAGTTCTCGGCGGCGAACCCGAGTCCTACGCCCGCTATGTGGCCGCCGTCCGGGAAGACTACGCGCACATTGGCGACGCTGACTTCGCGGCCGGCAGGACCGCCGTCGTCCGCCAGCTGCTCGCGCTCGATCCGCTGTTCCACACCGGCCGCGCCCGCACGCTGTGGCTGGACGCCGCCCGGCGGAACCTCCGCAGCGAGCTCGACACGGCGGGCCGCTGAGCGCAGGCGCGTGCCGGACTGTGGGCGGTTAGCCGTCAGTCCTGACGTGGCTTGCCAGGCGGTCGAACGCCTCGCCCCAGCCGGCGCCGTGCCCGTCCCGGCTTTCCACTGATTCGAAGGGGCCCTGCGTGAAGGTCATCCGGGTGCCGCCGGGCTCTTCCTCGAGTTCGACGGCCACTTCCGTTTCGTAGCCGCGGGTGCCGTCCTCGTTGTCCCAGGCATAGGTGAATTCGAAGACGGCAGGCGGGTCGATCCGTGTGTGGATGCCGCTCCACCACAACTTCTCGCCGGTCTCGTCCTTGATCATGCAGGCCCGGTACCGGCCGCCTACTTCGAAGTCCGTCTCGATGGTCTCCCGCGGCGTGTGGAATCCGTGCGGCCCCCACCAGGACGGCGCCTGGTCAGGATCGGTCAGGGCGGACCATACCCGGCTGGCCGGGGCCTCGAAGTGGCGGGTGATCACCAGCATCGGTTCCTCGGTGGGCGTGCTTTTCGATCTGGTGGTCTGGGCTTCAGACATATGGCTCTTCCTCACTTTCCGTGGGGCTGCATGAACTGTTGAATCGGTCAGCGGTAGCTGCTGACGAAGGGCGTGTTGGTGGGAACGATCTGCTTGCCCAGCGGCATGAGGGAGACCGGGATGAGCTTGAGGTTGGCGATGGCCAGCGGGATTCCGATGATGGTGACGGCCATGGCGAACGCCGTCACCACATGCCCGATGGCGATCCAGATGCCCGCTACGAGCAGCCAGATTACGTTTCCCAGCAGGGCGAACACACCGTTTCCTCCCGGCTTGTCCACCACCATGCGGCCGAACGGCCAGAGCGTGTACGAGGCGATCCGGAACGACGCGATGCCCCACGGGATGGTGACGATCAGGAGGCAGCAGACCACGCCGGCAAGGAAGTAGCCAATCGACAGCCAGAGGCCGCCGAACACCAGCCAGATGATGTTGAGAAGTGTCTTCATCAGTCCATTCTGCCCCTCGAAGAGCTGTTGGAGCCTCGGGGTCCGCCCTGATTTAACCCTGAACTGACCGACCTTGAACGCAACGTGGGGATGCTGGCAGCCGCAACGAGCAGCGCGAGCACGCCGAGGCCGAGCGGGAGTCCGGCCAGGGTGGCCACTCCTCCGAGAAGGAGAGGTCCGCCGGCGTCGCCGAGTTCGCGCCCGAGTTCGGCTGAGCCCATGGTCCGTCCCATCCGTTCCGGCGGAGTGGCGTCCGCCAGATGGGCAAAGCCCAATGGGGTGGCGGCGCCCACGCCGGTGCCTATCGCTGCCGCAGCCACGAAATCGGTGACGGGAGACGGGGCGATCGCCAGGAGGGCGGCCCCGGCTGCGGTGAGCAGCAGGCCCGCCCGCATGCCGACGGCGTCGCCGATCCGGTGCCGGTCACGAAGCCGGCCTATCCGGGGCTGCACCAGCACCGAGGCGACGGCCAGCACGCTGACAGCTGCCGTGCCCGCCAGCGGATCGAGCCCGTCCCTCACGGCCAGTGCAGGAAGGAATCCGATGGCTGCCCCCATGGCCCCCATGGAGGCCGCCAGCGCCAGGGTTGGCACCAGGAAGCTGCGCTCGGAAACCTGCCGGGCCAGATCCAGCACGGTGTAGCGCCGGCGCGGGAGCGGCGCAAGGTGCGGCACTGCCGCCATGACCCACACAGCGGTGCCCGCGGCCAAGACCGAAAGCACCGCGAACAGCAATGCGAAACCGCCCGCCAGGATCAGGCCGGCACCCAGGAGTGGTCCGATCACATAGCCCAGGCTCTTCCACGAGCCGTATCTGCCGAACACCGTTCCGGCGCTCTTGCCCGCCGTCAGCCGAGCCACCATGGCCGAGGAGGCCGGCGAGAACGCCGAAGCCGCGGCGCCCTGCCCTAGGCGGGCGAGGCCAAGCAGGAGCGGATCCGCGGCCCAGAGGCCGATCAGCGAAAGAACGGCAAAGCCCAGCAGGCCGCCGACAATGACCGGTTTGGCTCCAACCCTGTCGCTCAGCACCCCGAAAACGGGCTTGAGAAAGACTTCGGAGACGTCATAGACAGCGAGCAGAACGCCCAGATTCAGCAGGGTCAGGCCGATGTTTCCGCTCTGCGCGCCCAGGCCCGCGGCAACGCTGTGGGCTCCAAAGGCCGTAACGAAACCCGCCGCATACAGCGGGGCCAAGGGCGCCTGGGCAATCACAGCCGGAGAGGAGCCCACGCCGTTGTCAGGCTTTCGCGGCCGTCACGAACGCGCGGATTTTCGCCAGGTCCTTGACGCCCCGGGACTTCTCGACGCCGGAGGAGACGTCCACGCCCCACGCCCCCGCCGCTTGGGCCGCTTCTGCGACGTTTGCAGGGTTCAGCCCGCCGGCGAGGAGCCAGTTCCGGCCATCGAGGCCCTTGGTGCGCATGGAGCCGTAGTCCCAGCTTTCGCCTGATCCGGGGACGGCGGCATCGACCAGGAGCAGCTCCTCGCCCCAGCTCCCGAACGCGTCCGGGGCGTCATCCATGGTGACTGCCCGGATGACCTTCATCCCGGCGTCATGCGCTGTCTTTACGTCCTCGGGGGTGCGGCGGCCGTGAAGCTGGATCCATTCCAGGCCGGCCGCGCGCGCTATGGCCACGGCGTCCCCGGCCGGTTCGTGTCGGAAAACGCCGATGGCGGCGACGCTTTCGGGAACGCTGCGGAGCAGCTGCATGACCTGCGCCGGGGAGACAACCCTGGGGCTGGCGGTCAGTACGAAGCCCACCGCATCCGCTCCGGCCTCCACTGCCTCCCGGATCGATTCAGGCGTACTCAACCCGCACACTTTGACGAACATTCACCGGCTCCTTTGGTTGATGTGTCCCCCAGTTGCGTGGTTTCACAGCGCTGACTTTACGCGGGCCACCACCCGCGGGCAACGAAAGACCCGGCAACGTCCAGCCGGTTGGCTGCCGTGCCGGACGCCGCCCCGGCTAGGCTGGGCGGATGGAGATCATTCGCTTCGCAGACCTCAGACCGCAACCGTGGCGCAACGGCGGCGGGGTGACCCGGGAGCTGGCCAGCCATCCCCTGGCCGCCTCTGCACAGGACGGCGCCTGGGACTGGCGAGTCAGCATCGCCGACGTCGCCGAAGCCGGCGATTTCTCGTCCTTCCCCGGCATGGAGCGCGTGCTGACGGTCATCGACGGTGAGCTCCTGCTGCTGACCGTCGACGGCGGCGAACATCCGCTCGAGAAATACCGGCCCTTCCGCTTCTCCGGCGAAGCGGCGGCCTCCGGCGCGTTGCCCACGGGTGACATCCGCGACCTTAACGTCATCGCCCGGACCGGCGCTTTCAAGGGGTACACGTCCATTGTGGAGCTCTCCAAGAAGCGGGCACATCCAGTATTTGAGGGGCAGCTTGGCATCCTGCTCCAAGGCCAGGCGACGGTCAGTCCTGGCACGGAACCGGACGATGCCGGCCCGGAAGCCGGTCCGGGTGACGCGGAGCCGCTCGGCCGCTACGACGCCGTGGTCGGTTCAGACGCGCGGACGCCTGAAATCCTGGGACGCGGGTTCCTGGCCGTGGTGTCCATCGATGCCGTGTCCCCCGACGCCGGATCCAGCAATGCCGGATCCCGCGGCTCAGCGTCCACCGGCCCGGTCGTAGGCTAGCCACCCGCCCCGCTTGGTCAATCAACCCAGCTGGCCAATCAACCCAGCTGGCCACCCGCCGTCGTGCGTTGCTAGGCTGAAACACAAGGTCCCGTTCGGCGGACCTCCGGACGACGGTTCAGTACCCGGCACGCGACAAGACTGGCCAAAGGATCTGTCATGTCGTGGTTCATTCTCATTTTCTCCGGTGCCCTTGAGGCTGTGTGGGCGGCGGCGCTGCACCGCACCTTCCAGTCTTCGGGCCGGCGCCGGATTGCCCCCGCAGCCCTTTTCCTCGCCTCGGTCCTGGCCAGCACGGGCGGCCTCGCCATCGCGATGCAGTCCATTCCCACCGGCACCGCCTACGCGGTGTGGGTCGGCGTGGGCGTCGTGCTGACGTCCGCTTACGCGATTGTCACCAGGGTTGAACGGCCGACGGCGGCCCGGCTGCTGCTGCTCGGCGGGATCGCCGCCTGCGTGGTTGGCCTGAAGGTGGTGGCGTGATGACCTCGAAACCTGGCACTGCCTGGCTCATCCTGCTGGCCTCCGCCGTCCTTGAGGCGGTCTGGGCGACGGCGCTGGGGCTGTCCGAAGGTTTTACCCGGCCGGTGCCTTCGCTCGTGTTTGCCGCGGCGGCGACGCTCAGCATGCTGGGCCTCGGCCTGGCGGTGAAACGCATCCCGCTCGGCACGGCCTACGCCGTCTGGGTGGGGATCGGCGCGGCGCTGACGGTCGGCTGGGCCATGGCCACCGGCGTCGAGCCTGTCAGCGTGCTCAAGGTGCTGTTCATCGCCGGGATCGTCGGTTGTGCCGCGGGACTGAAGCTGCTGCCTCCGGCGCCGTCAAGCACCGGCGCTGAACCTCCCCACCTTTGAGCGGCACTCCCGGCGCGTCCTGGAACGGGCTGCCGGAATACCTGCCCGGCCGCCTTGGTTCTTGGCTGGGACAGCACTTCCCTGGAGACGGAGATTGAGATGACGAACAACCTGGCAGCATCGTTGCACCTGGGCGACGGCCTCCCTGTCAGCCCCCTGGGGTTCGGCGGTATGGCGCTCACCCCCGTGTACGGCGAGGTGGACCTGGCCGAAGCCCTCCGGACCCTGCACCATGCGGTGGACGCAGGCATCAGCTTCATCGACACCGCCGATATTTACGGCGGCGGAAACAACGAAGAGCTGATCGCGCAGCTGCTCCGTGACCGCCGCGGTGAGGTCCAGCTGGCCACCAAATTCGGCCTCGTGGGCTCACCGTCCACTGGCTACAGTGACATCCGCGGGGATGCCGCCTACGTCAAGGCAGCCGTGGACCGCAGCCTGCAGCGGCTTGGCACGGACGTCATCGACCTCTACTACATGCACCGCCGCGACGTCCGGGTTCCGATCTCTGAAACCGTGGGCGCCATGGCGGAGCTGGTGGAGCAGGGGAAGGTCCGGCACCTGGGCCTGTCGGAAGTAACAGCCGATGAACTCCGGGAGGCCAGCACCATCCACCCCATCGCCGCCGTCCAGAGCGAATGGTCCATCTGGAGCCGGGATGTGGAACGCAACGTGGTTCCGGCAGCGGCCGAGCTTGGCGTGGGCTTCGTGCCGTATTCGCCGCTGGGCCGGGGATTCCTCACCGGAACCGTTGACGCCTCGCAGCTGGGTGAAAATGACTTCCGGCGCAAGATCCCGCGCTTCGCCGAAGGTGCGCTGGACGCCAACCAGCAAGTCGTGGCGGCAGTGCAGTCCGTAGCGTCGGAGCTGGCGTCCTCGCCGGCACAGGTTGCGCTGGCCTGGCTGCTCGCCCACGGCACGCGCCTTGGCCTGCCGGTCGTCCCGATTCCCGGCACGCGCAAAGCGCGCCGCATCGACGAAAACCTGGGCGCCCTTGCGTTGGAACTGACCCCGACGCAACTGGAGACGCTCGACGCAGCCGCGGACGCCGTCGTCGGCTCCCGGTCCGCTGATCCGCAGTGGGTGTCCCAGGGCCGCGAGTAGGCGGCGCACCGGCGGCAGACGCAGAAACGCCGCCCCTCCGCATTCCGATAGTGGAATCCGCGGAGGGCGCGGCGGCCCTGCAAGAGCGTCAGCGCTCAACCTTCGTAGACTGAAGCGCATGGACACGCTCATTCATTCACTCCGGAACATCACCATCCGCCGCATTTCTGTCAGCGAGATGGACAACAACGTGTATCTGCTCACCGCCAAGGAGTCCGGCGCGCAGCTGTTGATCGACGCCGCGGATGACCTGCCCGCAATCCAGGGCCTGGTCGCGGACGCTGCAGCGGATACAGCGGCAACGCCCAAACTGGCACTGATTGCCACCACGCACCAGCACTGGGACCATGTCCGTGCGCTTCCGGAGCTTGTGGCTGCGACCGGCGCCAAGACGGCGGCCGGCACGGATGACGCCCCCGGACTGCCGGTGCCGGTGGATGTGCTGCTGGACCACGGGGACGTCGGCAACTTCGACGGCTTCGACGTGACCGCAGTGCACCTGCGCGGGCACACCCCCGGCTCGGTGGCACTGGTGTACCAGGACCCGGAGGGCCCGGCCCACATCTTTTCGGGCGATTCACTGTTCCCGGGCGGCGTGGGCAACACCCAGAAGGATGCCGAACGGTTCAACCAGCTCATCACCGATGTGAGCGAGCGGCTGTTCGATGCCTACCCGGACGACACCATAGTGCACCCGGGCCACGGCAAGCCCACTACCCTCGGCGCGGAGCGTCCGCATCTGGAGGAGTGGCGCGCCCGCGGCTGGTGAGGCCTGAAACCTCATCGAGTGCTCCAGAACTGCCGTTATGAACCCTCCAAACGGCAGTTACGGAGCACTCGATGGTGGTTGTGCGGGTTTTTAGCGGCTGCGGCGTTCGTTGGAAGCCGGAGCCGAGGCGCGGCGGGGGCCGCTGCGTGCCGGACGGCCTTCGCCGGAACGGCCGTTGCCGCCGCCTGCGTAGGATCCACCCGAGGTGCCGCCAGTGTTGGAGGACCAGACAGCCTTGTTGCCGCCGGTGTTACCGCCGGCAGCGCGCTGGCCGCCGGTGTTGCCGCCGCCGGTACGGGCGCCGGTGCCGGCAGGGGCTCCCGCGGCACGCTGGCCTGTTGCCGGGCGTCCGCTGCGCTGGCCGCCGGTCGCCGGACGGCCGGTGCCGCCACGGGGAGCATCGCTGCGGGTTATGCGGGATTCGGAACGTCCGTCCGAACCGCGGCCAGCCGACGGACGGCCACCAGCTGCTGGAACGTCGTTGCGGTGCGTGGACGCCGTGCCACGGCCACGTGCGTTGCGGCGTGCAGCTGCTGCTGCCTGGGCCCGGTCTTCGTTTTGCTCGATGACGCGGTCTGCGGCGTTCCGTGCGGCAGCCTGGCCTTCGTAGGCCGCGGCACGGCGCTCGGCGCGGGGAAGATCGGTGCGGGGAGCCTCGGCGGAAACACGTCCGCGTCCGCCGCGACCGCCCCGGCCACCCGTGGTGGGTGGAGCCTGGCGGCGTGCGCGTTTGCGCTCGGCGTTGGCACCGGTGGAGGTGCCGCCGCCGTGCTGTGCCGCCTTCGCGGCGAGCAGTGCGGCGCGGGTGCGCGGATCGATCTTGTCGGCCATTTCGCCCACCAGTTCTGCAACCAGCGGCGAGTTGGCGGTGACGCGCTCGAAGTTGACCTCGACGCCGGCAGCCTTCATCAGCTTTTTGACGTCCGACTGCTGCTCCGGGAGCGTCAGCGTGACCACGGTGCCGTCCGAACCGGCGCGTGCCGTTCGGCCCGAGCGGTGCAGGTAAGCCTTGTGCTCGGTGGGCGGGTCAACGTGGATGACCAGTTCGACGTCGTCCACGTGGACACCGCGGGCGGCGACGTCGGTGGCCACCAGGACGCGGACGTCACCGGAGGAGAACTCGGCCAGGTTCCGGTCACGGGCGTTCTGCGACAGGTTGCCGTGCAGATCGACGGCGGGGATGCCGGCGTCTGTCAGGGTCTTGGCCAGCTTGCGGGCGTGGTGCTTGGTGCGCATGAAGAGCACCCGGCGGCCGGCGCCCGAGGCGAGCTCGACGATCAGCTGCTTCTTGACGGTCTGGTCGTTGACCACCAGCACGTGGTGTTCCATGGTGGTCACCGCGGCCTGCGGATCGTCCACGGAGTGGGTCAGCGGGTTGGACAGGTAGCGCTGGACGATCTTGTCCACGCCGTTGTCCAGGGTGGCCGAGAACAGCAGGCGCTGGCCCTGGCTCGGGGTCATGTCCATGAGCTTCTTGACCACGGGCAGGAAGCCGAGGTCGGCCATGTGGTCTGCCTCGTCCAGGACGGTGATCTCCACGGCTTCGAGCGTCAGGATGCGCTGGCGGATCAGGTCCTCCAAGCGGCCCGGGCAGGCGATGACGATGTCGACGCCGGCGCGCAGCGCCTTTTCCTGGCGGGCCTGGGAGATGCCGCCGTAGATCACGGTGGTGGTCAGGCCCATGGCCTTGGCCATCGGCTCGATGGTGGCGTTGATCTGGGTGGCCAGCTCACGGGTGGGTGCAAGAACGAGGCCCATGGGGCGGCCGGGCTTGCGGAAGTGCTTGGCTTCCCGCTCAGCGAGTCGTGCTACAAGCGGGATGGCGAAAGCAATGGTCTTGCCGGAGCCGGTGCGGCCGCGGCCCAGGACGTCGCGACCGGCAAGGGTGTCCGGAAGGGTCTTGACCTGGATGGGGAACGGTGTTTCGATCCCCTGTGCTGTCAGGGTGTCGGCGAGTGCCTTGGGCGTGCCGAGGGCAGCGAAAGTAGTCATGTGTTTATCAGGGTCTTTCAGGCGGTATCCAAGCGGATATCGGCCCCCGATGCCGGTTGGCTCAGGGGGTCGCCGAAGAAAAGTCAGGTGATCAACCGGCCGGTTTTTGCGGCTGGGACCAAATAGCGTTCATCGACGCAGGATGTGCCTCTCACATGAAAAAAGCCCACTCCCTGCCGGACGGATCCTAAGCGGGATTCCGGTTGATGGACCGGAACAAAGTGGGCATCACTGCACATCAAGTTCCACCAGTCTACCATCTGCGGCCTCCGCTCCCGGTCACTGCCCGAAAAGCAGGCGGTGGTGAGGAAGGTGTTATACGGAAATTACCTCGCGCGCGGAAGCGCGAAACAACCCCGGAGCACCATGGTCGTATGCCCGGCTGATCGCCACCAGGTCAGCGATTCTCTGCCGAAAGGATCTGACCGTGATCTTGAAGAACCTCTTCCTCCAGGGCATCTTCCCCTTCGACGGCGCCGGCCTGGAAAAGCCCGTGCCCATCCACAGCCAGCTGTCGCACTACGTTCCGGACGGAGTGATCAACCAGACGCTGTACTTCAGGGGCGGTAACTCCTCCCCGGAGCTGATCACGGTGGTCCTGATGCGGGACGGCATTCCCATGCGGTACTTCCCTATCGGTGCAAAGAGCGATGTCCACGTCCCGCTCCGCGTGGTGGAGGACATCGAGGGCGGCTCGCTGATCGAACTCAGGCTGCTGGCGGACACGGGTGTGAGCGGTTCAGTGGTGGTCGATCTGGGCATGGTGGAGCACTGATGACAGCGGTGGCGAGCCGGTCCGCCCGGACGAAAACTGTTGATTCCCGCCGTCGGCTCGTGGTGATCGGCAACGGCATGGCCGGGGCGCGGGCCGTCGAAGAGATCCTGGCCCGCGGCGGCGGCGTGCAGTACAGGATCACCATGTTCGGGGACGAGCCGTACGGCAACTACAACCGGATCATGCTCAGCCACGTCCTCTCCGGCGAGGAAAGCGCCGGCGATATCTTCCTCAATTCCCTGGCCTGGTACCGGGAGAACGACATCACGCTGCACGCGGGCGTCCGGGCAGAAAAAATCGACCGCTTCGCCAGGCTGGTATTTTCGGACGACGGCCGTGCCACGCCGTACGACGTCCTGGTCATTGCCACGGGCAGCCGCTCGCACCTGCCGCCGATGGACGGACTGTACACCCCCGGAGGGCTGCTGCGGCCGGGCGTTTTCGCGTTCCGCACGATCGACGACACACACGGCATGGTCTCCTACGCCCAGCAGGACCACCACCACCGGGCAGTGGTGATCGGCGGCGGACTCCTGGGGCTGGAAGCCGCGCGCGGGCTGCAAAGCCACGGCATCGACGTCGAGGTGGTCCACTCTGGAGGTCACCTGATGAACGCCCAGATGGGGCCCGACGGCGGCGCGGTCCTGCGGCGAAGCGTGGAAGCGCTCGGCATCAGGGTCCACACGGGCAGCCGGACCACGGCCATCCTGGGCGATGACAGGGTGCGCGGCGTCCGGCTGCGGGACATGCCGGACATCGGCTGCGACATGGTGGTGGTGGCGGCAGGCATCCGCCCCAACGTTGAGGTGGCCGTCACGAGCGGCCTGCCGGTGGAGCGGGCGATCGTGGTTGACGACCAGATGCGCGTGCCGGATGAGGACGAGATCTACGCGGTGGGCGAGTGCGTCCAGCACCGCGGCGAGGTGTACGGCCTCGTGGCGCCGCTATGGGAGCAGGCCTCCGTCCTGGCCGACCACGTGACGGGCGCCAATCCGAAAGCGGCCTACCTGGGCACCCGGACGGCCACGAAACTCAAGGTGGCCGGCGTCGACGTCGCCTCCATGGGGCTGCAGGCCCCGGAACGGGACACCGACGAACACGTGGTGTTCTCGGAGCCGAGCCGCGGAGTCTTCAAGTCCATCGTGATCCGGGACAGCAAGATCGTGGGTGCCACGCTGCTCGGGGACAGCCGCAAAGTGGCCTACCTGACGCAGGCGTTCGACCGCGGGCTGCCGCTGCCGGAGGAACGCGTCTCGCTGCTGTTCGACGTCGGCGGGCCGGCTGAGGAGGCGGGCGTGGCCGAACTGGGCGGTGACGCGCAGGTCTGCAACTGCAACGGCGTCAGCAAGCAGGCCCTGGTGGACACCGTGGCCGGCGGCTGCAACACGCTGGCCGGCGTGATGGACGCGACGCGCGCGGGCAAGGGCTGCGGCTCCTGCAAACTGCTGGTCCGGCAGGTGGTGGAGTGGGCCGCCGACGGCGCCGTGGCGGAAGATCCCGCGGCAAGCTACTACGTGCCGGGCGTGCCGCTGGAGAAGGCTGCCCTCATGAAGGCCATCCGCGAACAGAATCTGCATTCGGTGTCTGCGGTATTCGCCGCGCTGGCTCCCGGCGGAACCGAGGATGCGAAATCCAAGATGGGCCTGGCCTCGCTGCTGAAGATGATGTGGGCCGGTGAATACGTCGACGAGCGTGACGCCCGGTTCGTGAACGACCGGGTCCACGCCAATATCCAGCGGGACGGCACGTTTTCGGTGGTGCCGCAGATGAAGGGCGGCGTGACATCCCCTGAGCAGCTCCGCCGGATTGCCGACGTCGCGGACAAGTACAGGATTCCCATGGTGAAGCTCACCGGTGGGCAGCGGATCGACCTGCTCGGCGTTCCCAAGGAGGACCTGCCCAGGGTCTGGGCCGACCTCGACATGCCGTCCGGCTATGCCTACGGCAAGAGCTTCCGGACCGTGAAGACGTGCGTCGGCAAGGAGTTCTGCCGCTACGGGACCGGCGATTCCACCCGGCTGGGCATCGAGATCGAGTCGCGCTTCCAAGGCATCGAGTCGCCGGCGAAACTGAAACTGGCCGTGTCCGGCTGCCCGCGGAACTGCGCCGAATCGCTGGTGAAGGACGTGGGGGTGGTGGCCGTGGAGGGCGGCCGCTGGGAGATCTACGTGGGCGGCGCGGCCGGGGCCCACATCCGCAAGGGCGACCTGCTTGCCACCGTGGACAGCCCCGAGACCGTGAAGCTGCTGACCGGCCGCTTCATGCAGTACTACCGGGAGCGCGCCAACTGGCTGGAGCGCACGTACGCGTTTGTGCCGCGCGTCGGCATTGAGCACCTCCGGTCGGTGATCGTGGACGACGCCGAAGGGATCGCCGCGCAGCTCGACGCCGCCATGCAGGAGTCCGTCGACGCCTACGTCGACCCCTGGACCGAACGCGACGATCCGTTCACCCCCGGCCAGTTCCGCACTTCGCTCCCGCTTGAGGTTCTTCCCCAGGTGCCGGTCCGATGAGCACGGGACTCTCCAAAACGGGACTCTCCGACGCCGGGCAGAGCGCCGGCCTGCACGTCCTCGGCCGGCTGGACCAGGTTCCCGTCGGCGAGGGCCGCGCGTTCGGCGTCGACGGTGAGCAGATCGCGGTATTCCGGCTCAGGGACGGGTCCCTCCGGGCGCTTTCCGCTGTCTGCCCCCACAAGGGCGGCCCCATAGCCGACGGCACCATCGACCAGGCCCTGGTGATGTGTCCCCTGCACCAGCACTCCTTCGAGCTGGACACCGGCTGCTCCACCACCGGAGCCGGCCCGCTGCGCAGCTATCCGGTGCACGCGGACGGCGAGGGGAACATCATCCTGCAGCTCCCCTGACACTGTCTCCAACTGCGGATTGTGTGGCAGGGTGTTCCCCATGGACTACACCGCAGATCCGCGCGTGGACGCCTACATTGGCGCGCTTCCCGAATGGCAGCAGGCGGTGTGCCGGGAAGTCCGCGAGCTGGTCCATGCCGCCGATCCGGAAGTGACGGAGACCATCAAGCGCACGCGGCAACCCTACTTTGAACTCCAGGGCAACATCTGCGCCCTCCTCGCGGCCAAGGACCACGTCAACGTCTTCCTGTACGACGGCGGGATCGTGCCTGACCCGGGCCACCTCATCACCGGTGGACACGAGAACAAGACGGCCCGCACGGTGGCCTTCTACGAAGGCGAAGCGATCAATGCACCTGCCCTGACGGAACTGTTCAGGGCTGTCATCGCCAACAACCGCGCCGGCGGCTGGCGCAAGATCAAGAGCGGCGGATAACCGGATGCCTTCACCTTCCCACCAGCATTCCGCGGACGGCGCCAATGCAGAGCACTACGCGGCAAAGAACGACGGCGCCGCCCACCTTTGGAACGAAATGTACCGGAGCCGTCCGCGCATCTGGAGCGGACGGCCCAACCCGCAACTGGTCGCTGAAACGGCCGGGCTGAGACCGGGAACGGCTTTGGACCTCGGCTGCGGCGAAGGTGCCGATGCCCTGTGGCTCGCCGGACGGGGCTGGACGGTGACCGCGGTGGACGTGTCCGCCGTCGCGCTGGAACGGGCCGCCGCGCATGCAGCGGAATTAGAGGCGGGCCGCCGCATCACCTGGCTGCGGCAGGACCTGGAGACGTGGAAACCGCAGGAACAGTTTGACCTCGTCTCCGCGCAGTTCCTGCACTCCACGGAAATGCCGTGGCAGCGGTCCCACCGGATTGCCGCGGGCGCGGTGCGGCCGGGCGGCACACTGCTGATCGTGGGGCACCATCCGGAGGGGTTGCCACCCTGGTCCGGTCATAGCCATTCCGACGACGGCGGAGCGGGCCACGCGGCGGGACGGTTTTTCACGGCGGAGGAGCTCGTGTCCGAGCTCAGGCTGACGGCGCCGGAATGGCGGGTGGACGTGGCTGAGGCCAGGGAACGCGAGGCCACCGGCCCGGACGGACAGATGGCGCTCCTGGCCGACGCCGTGCTGCGCGCCACCCGGGCAGACGCCTACAAAGTGCTCCCCCGCCTCTAACAGGCTCCGGCGCTAGTCGGCCACCCGGGGTGCAATGGCCACAGCGGCTGCGGCGACCGCGGCCGTCAGGGCGAACACCCCGGCGAACGATGCCGCCGTCGTCGTAAACGCGGTGAACACGATGCCGGTGGTGGCGAGGGCGAGGGCACCGCCGAGGGAATCGGAAATGGACATCGCCGAGCTGTTGAAGCCTTCCGTGTCCGGCGTCGAGAGCGCGAGCGTCATAACGCTCAGCCGCGGATACATCAGTCCCATGCCGCCGCCGGCAAGGATCCAGCCGGCGATCGCGATGGCGGCCGGCCAGCCGAAGGCGGTGGTCACCAGGGCGAGGACTATCGCGGACAGCACCAGCAGCGAACCGATCCGGACCGCGACCGGGCTCGGCAGCCGTCCGCCGAGGCGACCCTGGATACCGGAGGCCGCGGCCCAGGCGAGAGCTCCCCCGGTCAGCGTGAGTCCGGCGAAGGTGGGCGAGAAGGCGTAGCGGTCCACCAGCAGGTACGGCAGGTAGACTTCGGCGCCGAAGAACGCGGCCGACGCCAGTCCCCGGGTAAGGATCACGCTGGGCAGCCCGCGGCGGGCGGTCAGGGTTCCGCGGGGCACCAATGGCCTGACGGCCAGCAGGGCAACCACGACGGCGGCAGCCGCGACGAGCGCGCCGGCCACCGGAATCCGGGAGGACAGGTTCAGGCCCAATACCGCGATGGCGGCGAGGGCAGCCCAGGCCAGCCGCCCGAAGGCCCACGGTGCCAGCTGCTCCTCCGGTCCCGACCGGACCCCGCGCAGCGCCGGGACCAGCATGGCCAGGGCGGGGACAACGAGGGCCACCACGCCGAGGAACACCCACTGCCAGCCGGCCAGCTGCGCCACGAGTCCGGCGGCAAACGGCCCCACCAGGGACGGGATGACCCACGCTGCGGAGAACGCGGCGAAGATTTTAGGATGAAGCTCGGGCGGATAGGCGCGGGCCACCACCACGTAGAGGGCCACGGTCATGGCGCCGCCGCCCAGGCCCTGGACCAGCCTGCCAGCGACCAGGACGGCCATGCTGCCGGACGTGCCCGCAATCAGCAGCCCCAGAACGAACACGGCCACGGAAGCGTACAGCGGCGCCAGAGGACCCCGCCGGTCGGACCAGTTGCCGGCGCCCACCATGCCGATCACCCCGGTGGCCAGCGGGCCGGCAAACGCCAGGGCGTACAGGCTTGCCCCGTCGAGCTCGCGGCTGACGATCGGCATGATGGTGGTCACGGCCAGCGATTCGAAGGCGGCCAGGAACACCAGGGCGCACGAGCCGACGGTCACTAGGAGATAGGGGTGCCGGAGGATCCCTGCGGCGGGTGCTGCGGAAAGTGGCGGGGCGGATTCGTGCACGGCGACAGCATGCCACACGAGGCGGCGCAACGCACCCGGCACAGGTCCGCTGCGCTGGGAACCCGCGGGCTAATACGCGAGCTCGAGGCCCCCGGCATCGACGACGACCGCGCCGCTCGCCGTGGAGTCCTTGTTAAGCAACCAGCCGACCCGCTTCACGGTGCTGAGCATGACGACGCTTTCGACCAGCTCGATGCCCGGGACCTTCTGCTGCAGGGCGACTTCGGCGGTCATGACGTCGGCCAGCGACTGGAGCCACATGATGATCACGAAATTGGTGGGCCCCGTGGTCGAGGCGCTGAGGCGCACGTTCCGGATGGTCCGGATCTCCGCGGCGGCGGCCTCATGCTGGCCGGCCGGAACGTTGACAAACCACTGGCAGGTGACCGGGTAGGACGAGTACCGCTGCGCCACCTCGCACCGCAAGGACAGGATTCCGCTGGCGAGCACGCGGTTCAGCTGGCGCTGCACAGTGGCAGGATTGCGGCCCAGGGCGCGCGCGATGTCTGCCGCGGTTGCGCGCCCATCCTTGGCCAGGTACGGAAGCAGATCCAGGTGGCTCGCGGGCAGCGGTTCCCGGGCGGCGCCCTGGCGCTCGGTGCCGGGACCAGCGGGGCGCGCGAGTTCCCGAAGAGCCGCCTGTTGCGCCCGGCTCAGCACGTTGAGCCGCCAGGCATCGCCGCCGGTGTGCAGCCGGGTGCACAGTGCCGTCTGGTACTTCACCAGGCCCTCGATGTCTTTCAGCCGGGACACCACATTGGTGCTGAATTCCTCCAGCGACCGGGTAATGACGGTGAGCATCAGGTCGCGGTTGCTGGCGGCCTCCTCCACCGTGACGATCTCCGGCATCGCCGCCAGGCTGGCCGTGACACGTTCCCGGCGGTTCATCTCGCAGTCCACGGCCACGAAGGCGAGGCACATCTGCTTGGGGTCGCCGATGAGATGGGCCGTCACCCACGAGGCCCCGCCGGAGCGCAGCCGCTCCCACCGGTTGGCAAGCGTCGTGGCGTGAACGCCCAGAACCCCGGATGCATCCGCCCAGCTGAGCCGGGGCGCGATCTGCAGGGCGTTGATGAGAACCAGGTCATCCTCGCTGAGCTCCAAATGAGCCTCCGTCCTGCATGAATCCTGCAGATAATCCAATACAAATGCATTCTTCCAGCACTTCTTCGGAGTGTGAAGCAGGCCACTTCAGAATAGACGCACCGAGCATAAAACCGAAGACAAGGAGTGCACGTGCCAATTGCCGCCGATGCCCAGGAACTGCAGGGAGACCTCGCCAGGCTCCGCCACGACTTGCACCGGGAGCCGGAGATCGGCCTGGAGCTGCCGCGGACGCAGGAAAAGGTCCTCAAGGCCTTGGACGGGCTGCCCTTCGAGATCACCCTGGGCAAGGACACGACGTCCGTCACCGCGGTCCTGCGCGGCGGCTCACCCGGCGCCGCCGGCACCACCGGGGCTGACCGGCCCGCAGTCCTCCTCCGCGCGGACATGGACGGGCTGCCAGTCCAGGAGAAGACCGGCGTCCAGTACACCTCCACCATCGACGGCGCCATGCACGCGTGCGGCCACGACCTCCACACGTCCATGCTGGCAGGAGCCGCCACGCTGCTGGCAGAACGCCGGGACCAGCTGGCCGGCGACGTGGTGCTGATGTTCCAGCCGGGCGAGGAGGGCTTCGACGGTGCGAGCTACATGATCCGTGAGGGCGTTCTGGACGCACCCGGCCGCCGGGTGGACGCCGCCTACGGCATGCACGTCTTCTCCTCCCTCGAGCCCCACGGCACGTTCTGCACGAAGCCGGGCGTCATGCTCAGCTCCTCCGACGGGCTGGTGGTCACCGTGCTGGGCGCCGGAGGCCATGGCTCAGCCCCGCATTCGGCCAAGGACCCCGTCACGGCGGCGGCCGAAATGGTGACGGCCCTGCAGGTCATGGTCACCCGGCAGTTCAACATGTTCGATCCGGTGGTTCTGTCCGTGGGCGTGCTCCACGCCGGCACCAAGCGCAACGTCATCCCGGAAACGGCGCGCATCGAGGCCACGATCCGGACGTTCTCCGAAGAGTCCCGGCAGAAGATGATGGACGCTGTGCCTCGTCTGCTCAAGGGTATCGCCGCCGCACACGGGCTCGACGTGGACGTCGACTACCAGCAGGAATACCCCCTCACCATCACGGACGAGGACGAAACGCACACGGCCGAGAACGTCATCGCGGGCCTCTTCGGCGAATCGCGGCTCGCGCGCTGGGCCACCCCGCTCAGCGGCTCCGAGGACTTCTCCCGGGTGCTCGCCGAGGTGCCCGGCACCTTCATCGGCCTGAGCGCCGTGCCCCGGGATGCGGACCACGCCACCTCCCCGTTCAACCACTCACCGTACGCAACGTTCGACGACGGCGTGCTGGCTGACGGGGCCGCGCTCTATGCCGAACTCGCCGTTTCGCGGCTGGCCACGCTGTCTGCGGCGGCGTCCCCCGCCCGCGCCTCCGCCGTTCCGGCCGCCGCCTCGGCCTCCTAGCCCCGCCCACCTGAGGAAGAGAACCATGACCACCACCTTTAATCAGCAGCGCACGGGCCGAGCGTCCACCGCGAAGACCATCATCGGCACAGGCATCGGCAACGCAGTCGAATGGTACGACTGGGCCATCTACGCCACGTTCACCCCATTCATCGCCAGCCAGCTGTTCAGCAAGGCGGATCCGGCGTCGGCGGTGCTGTCCACCTTGGCGATCTTCGCTGTCGGCTTTGTGGCCCGGCCGTTCGGCGGGTTCCTCTTCGGCTGGATCGGCGACAGGGTGGGCCGCAAGACCTCCATGACGCTCGCCGTCGGGCTGGCGTCTCTGGGCAGCCTAATGATCGGCGTTGCGCCGACGTTTGCCAGCGTCGGCGCGTGGGCTTCACTCATGCTCCTGGTGGCCCGGCTTGTTCAGGGCCTGGCGCACGGAGGCGAGCTGCCGTCGTCGCAAACGTATCTGTCCGAGATGGCACCCAAGGAGCGCCGCGGCTTCTGGGCGACGCTGATCTACACCTCGGGCACGGTGGGCATCCTGTTTGGGACGCTGCTGGGGGCGGTCCTGAACATGGCGCTGAGTACCGAGGTCATGAACGCCTGGGGCTGGCGCATTCCGTTCCTGATCGGCGCCGCCATGGGCCTGTACGCGCTCATCATGCGGTCCAGGCTGCACGAGTCGGACGTGTTCGAAGGCGAGACAACCACCGAGAAGCGCGCGCCGATCTGGCCGCAGATTGTCCGTTACCGCAAGCAGGCGCTGCAGGTCATCGGGCTGACGGTCGGCCTCACGGTGATCTATTACATCTGGGGTGTGGTGGCGCCGAGCTATGCCACCACCGCCCTGAAGATCGACCGCGGCGAAGCGCTGTGGGCCGGCGTGGTCGGCAACATCGTGTTCATCGCCGCCCTGCCGTTCTGGGGCAAGCTGTCCGACCGGATCGGCCGCAAGAAGGTCCTGTGGGCCGGCGCCATCGGTGCGGCCGTGATGCACTTCCCCATGACCTGGCTGCTGAAGGATTCTGCCTGGCAGCTGGCGGTCAGCATGTCCGTGATGCTCATCTTCATCGCCGCGAGCGCGGCCATTGTGCCCGCCGTCTACGCGGAGCTGTTCCCCACCAGCATCCGGACCGTGGGCGTGGGTGTGCCGTATTCCATCTGCGTGGCGGTGTTCGGCGGAACAGCTCCCTACCTGCAGCAGTGGCTTGGCACGACGCTCCAGCTGCCCAACCTGTTCAACGTTTATGCGGTGGTGCTTCTGGCGATCAGCGCGGCGTTCATCTTCACCATCCCCGAGACCAAGGGCAAGGACCTGACGCACTAGCCAGCTGGCAATCCGCTGGTTGAGCTTGGTCCAGGCAGGCTTAACCAGCGAGTCAGATGAAGCGGTTCCGCCCGGCCCGGTATCCGAAGAAGGCGGCAAGCGAACCCACCACGAGGAACAGCACGCCGGCAGCAGTGAACGAGCCGGTGGACTGGTGCAGCTGGCCCACCAGGAGCGTTCCCGTTGATCCCAGCCCGTAGCCCACGCCCTGCATCATGCCCGACAAGTGTGCGGCTGCTTGCCCGTCCCGTGTGCGGAGCATGATCATGGTCAGGGCCACGGCCGTGAGACTCCCCTGGCCCAAGCCGAGAAGGCCGGTCCACACCCAGATCAGCTCCTGCGGACCGAAGATGCTCAGCGCGAAGCCGCCGCCGGTCATGAGCGCCACCACGGTGTTGATGATGCGCTGGTCACGAAACCTCGCGGCCAGGGCGGGTGCGAAGAGCGAGCCCAGCATCTGCAGCACGATCGATGCGGACACGATCAGCCCGGCCGTGCCGCCGTCCACCCCGCGTTCGCGGAGGATCGGGGCCAGCCAGGCAAAAACGCTGAAGGACATCATGGCCTGCAGCACCATGAAGATGGTGACCTGCCAGGCGATTGCGGAGCGCCACACGTTCACGCCGTCGTGAACGGCTTTGTGTTGCCCGTTCCGCTGCCGTACGGCGACCGGCAGGAAAAGCAGAAGAACGACGGCGGCCGGCAACGCCCAGAACCACAGCGCCGAGGTCCACTGTCCCGTCGCGATGAAGACCGGGTAGGTGAAACCCGCACCGAGGGCAGCGGACGCACAGATGGCCGTGGTGTACAGGCCGCCCATTAGGCCCAGCCGGTGCGGAAAATCACGCTTCACGAGCCCGGGCAGCAAGACATTGCACAGGGCAATCGCCGCCCCGCACGCGGCCGTACCTGCGAGCAAGGTGGGCAGGTGCCCGCCGCCTGGGACTTCCACCGGGCGCAGGAGGAGCCCGGCCGTCAAAACGGCCATTGCACCGAGCAGCACGCGCTCGGCACCGAATCTTCTCCCCAGCACGGGTGCCAGCGGCGCGAACACGCCGAGAAGCGTTACCGGGACAGTGGTGAGCACAACGACTGTCCAGCCAGGCAGTCCGGCGTCCGACGTTATTTCGGGGAGCACGGCCGAAAAACTTGAGAACACCGTGCGCAGGTTCAGCCCAATCAGCACCAGGCACAGGCCAAGGTATGCCAGCGCCCGCGGGCCGCCAACCTGCGTGGGTTCGGCGGCAGGGATTTCATCGATCTCGGCGTCCACCAGCATGCCAGGACGCCTGCCAGTCGCTCCGGGCATTTCTTGGTTCGTCGCTGCTGTGTTCTTCGCTTCCCTCACTCGCCCATTCTTACAGGCGCTCAGGCAGCGGCGGTCCTTGTCCAAACAGGCCGGACTGGGGCCCAACGAGCCAGCCGGACGCCCGGGGGGCAGTTATCCACTTAGGCAAAAAAGCCAGTCACGTCTGCCCGGGTCCGCGAATAGTGTGGACTGAAAGTTTCCGGTTCCGTGTCATCAATCGCCAACTGTTGGGAGACCCATGAGCTTTCCAAATGCGCCGATGTACCGCGACGGGCCCCAGCCTCCCCGTGACGACCAGCAGGGCTCCGGGGAGGGGAGCGCGAGTCTCGTGTTTAGTGTTCTGGCCATCCCCAGCATGGTCCTCACGGCTGTGCCCACCGTATTCGCCGTTCTGTTTACGCGGCCGGACACCGGCACCAGCGGCCTGGATTGGGTGGCGCCGGCGGTGTTGTTTAGCCTGCCCGTGCTGTTCGGACTCCTTGGCACGGTCCTTGGCATCCTCGCGGTCAGACGGAACCACAGTGGCACCAAGGCCTGGAGAAGCGGGGTCGCCGGGTTATGGATCGTAGGGACGGAGGCCGCCTTTTTCATCATCCCGGCGGTCGTCCAAGGCATCATCACCCTCATGTCCTGAACCGCTGGAGAGCCCTTTTCACATCACGTACGCCCGCCGGCCGCGCTCCGGCCGATGTCTCTGGCCGTGCCAGCCATCTTGCCATCGGTCTCTCCCGGCCAGCTGCGCTGGTCGCCTGCGATTGCCGGGACGGCGGCGATCGGCCCGTCGGCTCCACTATTCTGGAGATGATGAGTGAAACTCCAGAATCCCCCCAGCAGCCTAGGAACGAGCAGCCCGAAAATCCCAACGCGCCGCGGCCCGTCACGCCGGGCAGCCAGGCGTCGTTCGGCACGTACGGCGGGCGGCCGGTCAGCTTCGTGCGCCGCGGAACCCGCCTTCAGGGCCGGCGGCAGGCCGCCTGGGAAGAGCACTCGGACCGCTGGGCGGTAGACGTTCCGCGCCATGTCGCCAACACCTCGGTTCACCCGGATTACACTTTCGATGCCGAGGCCGAGTTCGGCCGCAGGGCCCCGCTGATCGTCGAGGTCGGCTCCGGCCTGGGTGATGCCGTCTGCCATGCCGCCGAGGAGAACCCGGACCAGGACTTCCTCGCTGTGGAGGTCTACACGCCGGGGCTGGCGAACACCATGATCAAGATCAACAGCAGGGGGCTCACCAACGTCCGCGTCGTGGAGGCCAATGCCCCTGAGGTCCTCGCGAGCATGCTTCCGCCAGCATCGGTCAGCGAGCTGTGGATCTTTTTCCCCGACCCCTGGCACAAGTCCCGGCACCACAAACGCCGGCTCATCCAGCCCGAGTTCGCCGAGCTGGCCGCCAGGGCACTGAAGCCGGGCGGGCTCTGGCGGATCGCCACGGACTGGTCCAACTACGCCGTGCATGTGCGGGACGTGCTCGCCAGCTCCACGGCCTTTGAGAACCTGCACAACGGCGAGCGCAGGGGTCCCGAGAGCCCTCTCACGCACGTTTGGCAGAGTGGCGTCGAATCGCTGGTCGGCGGCGCTCCGGTGAAGGAAGGCCGGGCGCCTGTCAGCACCGAGCACACCGGACCCAACGAAGGCATCGACGAAACCGGCGGCTGGGCGCCGCGCTTCGAGGGCCGCATCCGCACCAGCTTCGAGAACAAGGCACACGAGGCCGGCCGCATGATCTTCGATCTCTGCTACCGGCGGATATAGTTCCCAGCCGTGCCTTGGGCGCGGCCGCCGCCGGTCCTCGATCGGCCTGTTTTGGGCACCACGGCGGTCTGTCGCCGAGCGCCTTCCCGTGGCACGATTAGCCTTAGCGGGCGGGAAACCGCAGTAACTGCACGACGGTGCCGGCGCAAAGGAACGATCATCAAAAGAGAACTGCAAGGCGCATCGGACAAAGCCCAGGAGGTTACCAACTCCCGCACACTTGAGTTGATGGCCAGGGCAGGGTTTGCCGTGAGCGGGCTGCTTCACGTCCTGGTAGGGACCATCGCCATCGGGCTGGCGGTTGGCAAGGGCGGCCGGGCTGACGTCAGCGGGGCCGTGGCGGAACTGGCCAGCCAGCCGGCCGGGCCATTGCTGCTGTGGGTTAGCTTCGCCGCTTGCATCGCTCTGGCCCTGTGGCAGGCTAGCGATGCGATCTTCGATTTCAGCAATCTGCCGTCCAAGGAGAAAGCCTCCCGTAAGTTCCAGGCGGGAGCCCAGGCCGTGGTCTATGCGGCCTTCGCATTTACGTTTGCCTCCTTTGCCCGCGGAAGTGGCAAGGACAACAGGGAGTCCACCAGCGACATGACCGTCACGCTGATGAAGGCGCCGGGCGGAGTCCTGCTCCTCGTGCTGATTGGCGCGGCTGTGGCCATCACCGGCATCGTCTACGCCGTCCGCGGATTCCGGAAGTCCTTCGAGAAGCGCATCCGCATGCCGTCTTCGCCAAGCGCCCGGAAGGGCGTTCGCGGCCTTGGCATGGCCGGATACGTGGCCAAGGGCGTGGCCCTCTTTGTGACGGGTCTCCTGGTGGTCGTTGCCGCGGTCACGGCCCACCCCCAGGAATCAACTGGGCTGGACGGCGCGCTCAGGGGATTGCGCGAGCAGCCATTCGGCGTGTATTTGCTAGCAGCCGTGGGGCTGGGGCTCATCTGCTACGGGGCGTACATGGTGGTCCGCGCGAGGCTCGCCCGGATGTAGCCGGCCCGGCCGATGCTGTGACCGGGCCCGGGCAGACTATGGCTTGAAGTCGTCGTGGACCACCACCCGGGACAGCTCCACGCCGCCCTCCGTCCTCCAGTAGTGCAGTCTGCGCGCGGACGCGACGCCCCGCTCGATCGATGCCCGGAAGCACCGGGCGGAACTCCGCTCCGCAATGCCCGTCAAGACCACCACCACCGCTTTCAATGCTTTGGCGACGGCTCCCTTTTCCGTCCGCGAATACAGTGAAGCGGCGAACTCCGGACCCATGCTGAATCCCGCCGGCAAGGGAAATCTGGACTTGTCGTCGGCAGGAACGTTGCGCACCCAAGCCAGATAAATATCGTGCCGGACTCGTTCCTCCGCCGTTTCAAAAGCCCCGGTCTGATCGTCGCGGGACCGCTTCATCCCCTGTTGCATTTCGCGATTGCGGGCACGCAGCGTGCGCAGATCCTCCAACTGCTTGGCATTCTTAGCGGCCAAACCGGCCAGGTGCGCCCCGCTCGCCGCCGCTTGCCGGCGCTCCAGCCCAAGCTCTTCGTGCAGTGCCGCCACCTCGCGCTCCAGGCGAAGGAGCTCCGGACCGGCGCTGCTCCCAGCTTTGACCAGTTCCCGCAACCTGCCCACCTCGGCCTTTCCGGTGGCAAGGGAAAGCTGCACCGACATCAGGGCAGCCGCCGGCGTGCCGGCCGCACTTCCCGTTGGGGCTGGCGGGACTGGCTGCCCCGTCACCCCCGCCGGTCCGGCGGGCAGCCCTGCCCCTGAGGATGCCGCCGAGGCCTCTCCGGTGGCCGTCTTCGCCCGTTCCTGCAGATGCCGTCCTGCCTGCAACCAGGCAGTCCCGCCCCGCACGAGCGCCGGCGCTGCCCGGACCTCTTCGTCGTCATCAACGTCGATGAGGGAGAGAACGACGGCACCCTTGTCACGGAGGAACCGGACAACCACCACCTCCCCCTCCGTGACGAGGCTGTCTGCGGTGTCGAGGGGGTTGGACGACATGCGGTCGACGGGCACCGACCAACTGGACCCGGGAAAGAGAGTGAGGGTAGCTGCCTTGCAGGTCACTTCCTCCACCAGTGCCAGTACAAGGTCGTCCGAAGAGTAGAGATCCGTGAGCCGCGGAACTGTCTTCGCCCCACTGATGTCCAGGGTCCTGCCGACGGGATCCTACAGGCCGGCCACCGGCTGCCCCGGATCAAGCATCCAGTCCAAGCGCACGGGCGGTGCGACGTGCTCTCGCTGGATGGCGCAGCGCCTGCTATGTGAGCGACGTCGATCTTGTTCTGGGGCATGGCGGGGTGCCAGGCGATCACCGCCCCCGGACGTGTGCGGCCCTTTGCGGTGAGGGTCCGAGCGAGCTGCTCACCGGAGGCGACAACCTCGTAAGCACCATCAACCCCGACGGGATCATCCTCAATGCGGTTCCCGGGGCTCCGGCCGCCGTTTCCGCGGTCCCGCCGTCGCTGCTCCATCGAATCTCCGTCCGCTTCGCCCTGGGTACCAACCGCGATGTCCGGCAGCAAGGTGCTGCTGGACACCAGTAGAACAGGAGGGTCAGACAAAATGGGCTGTTCAGGCGCCCGGCACGGCGATCACGGCAATTGTCTGCTGCTGTTCGTTCCGCAGCTCGACGCTGGCAATGCTCGTGTACTGAAACGGAGTCGCACTCGTCACCCTGACTTTGCCGCTTGGCGTCGCCATCCAGGCGCAGGCGCGATCCGCCGCTCCGGCACGGTCCTTGACCCACAGTGACAGCGTTCCCTTGTGCGGGAGACTCTTGCCGTCCACTGCCAGTTCGGTGCCCCAGGTCTTTTTGACCATGCCCACTGTGACCTGGATCCCGGTGTCGGCCTGAACCGAGTAACTGACGTCGGGCTTGTTGGCCGGGTCGAGGAGCGGTGCGGCGGCAAATCCCAAGGCCAGGCAAGCTGCGGCGACCGCCCCGATGAGGGCGGTCAACCGCCGTCGGGTATTGCGGCGTCGGGCTGCCAACTCGTCGAAGACGGGTTTGGGGACGCTGGTCTCCGGTGCCCCGGAGCCGGCCCCGCGGGGAGCGGGGACGGCGAGCGCCACAGCGTCGGGCACCGGCACGACGTTCAGAAGCCCGGGCAGGGTCTCGAGATCAGCGAGTTCGTCGCGGCACATTCCGCACTGCTTGAGATGTTCTTCGAAGCGCGCCCTGTCAGCGTCGTCGAGGCCTCCCAACAGGTATGCCCCCAGCAACTCATGGAGTTCCTTGCCGTTCACCGTTCCACACCCATTTCATCAAGAATTGTCCGCATAGCCTTCACCGCGTAGAAGGCCCTGGATTTCACTGTGCCGCTTGGAATGTTCAGCTGGACCGCCGCCTCGCTCACCGTGAAGCGCCGGTAATGCAGTGCCACCAGCACGTCCCGGTGCTCCGTGCTCAACCGGAGCAGGGCCTCTTCCATCAGCACCCTGGTCAGCAGTTCGTCGACCCTTCCGGTGGCCTCCGCCGGGTCGGCAAGGTCGCGCTCTTCGGCCTCCTGCGGCCGGCGCTGGGATTTCCGGTAATTGTCGATCATGATGTTCCGGGCTGTCCGGAACAGGTAGCTGCGCATGCTGCCGGTAATCTTCGGCGCCTGCTGCCAGACGCGCAACACCGTTTCCTGGACGATGTCGTCTGCGAGGAGCGGGTCGTGGGAGGCACTGATCACGAACCGGCGAAGGGCCGTCCCGTGCTCGCGGTAGATCGCGGCAACCACTTCTTCGTCTAGCGCCACCAGGACCTCCAGCTGTACTCGTTGAAGCCGGTCCACGCGAGCCGGCGTTCATGGCCTATACGACGCAGGCGGCACCCAAAAAGTTCATTCGGGTCTGTCGGCGAAGCTTTGAACCATTCTTCACCTTTGTGCGTCCTTCCAGATAGCGCCGGTCTCCCAGTTGCCGGCCCGAGCCAAGGAGCAGCACATGAACAAGCAATTGAGCGTTGGTCTTGCAGTTTTGGCACTTGCCGCCTCGTTGACCGCCTGTGGCGGTGGAACCAGCTCAACGCCCACGACGGCGGCACCCGCCACTGAATCGGCAGCAGCGTCCGCCAGCGAATCGGCCACGGCAACGGCAAGCGAAGCAGCAACGGTGGACCTCAAGACCGCATCGTCGAGCAAGGGCGACATTGTGGTGGACGGCAAGGGCATGAGCGTCTACTACTTCACGAAGGACGTGAAGGACTCGGGCAAGAGCAACTGCACCGGTGACTGCCTCGTCAAGTGGCCGCCGGTCATCGCCACCAGCGACGCACCCAAGGTTGAGGGCGTGACCGGAAAGGTCGGCACCATCACCACGCCCGACGGCAAGAAGCAGGTGACGGTGGACGGCATGCCGGTTTACCTGTGGCAGAAGGACAAGGCCCCGGGCGACATCACCGGCCAGGGCGTCGGGAATGTCTGGTACCTCGTGGCTCCCGACGGCGCAATGATGAAGTAGGGCAACAACACTGGGAAAGCCGGCGCCTGCTGTGCGGGCGCCGGCACTACCCTCTGAGTAGATGGCCAATACGAAGACCACCCGCACCTGCGGCCCATTGCCGACGCCCTCTTGGCATGGGCCGCAGCCACAGGCGGTGCGTGGATACAGATGCGCAAGGGCCACGTCTCACTGCACAGCCACCGGCGTGACTTTGCAGAACCGCTGGCTCACCAAACCGCGGGTCGGGACGCAACCGCTGATCGAGCCTGTCGAGATCAAGGCCCCCCGACCACAGTCTCAATCGGGCGTCGGTTTGCTGACAGACAGTCGTGGTAGGGCTCCATAGTTCCCCTCGATCAGGGCCTCACGCTTCGCTCTGCCCCATCCCTGCACCTGTTTTTCGCGGACGTACGCCTCATCAATGCGGTCAAATTCGACTGCCCACACGAGTTCCACCGGACGCCGGCGACGGGTGTAGGCCGCACCTTCTCCTGATTGATGCTGGCTGAGCCGGATTTCGAGGTTCACGGTACTTCCGACGTAATAGGAACCGTCAGAGCACCGCAGCATGTATACGTGAGGCATCCTTCGAGCATGGTTACCGAGCAAAATGAGTGCAAGACTTCGTAACGCCTATGTGGACACTGCCGGTTTCGACAAGGTCAACCAGCGCACCCCCCGGTTTCGACAAGCTCAACCAGCCACCGGCTTCGACAAGCTCAACCAGCGGTCAGCCGGTGACGGAGAGGTTTACCAAGGTGCCGCCGTCGCCTTCAGCGAGCAGGCCGACGGCGGTGCTTGAGCCTGCGGGAAACACCTGGTCAGTGATCGTGGCCAGGCCGCCCTGGGCGAAGACCTCCACGGAGCAGCGGTCCAGAAAGATCCTGAGCCGCAGCCGGCCGTCCTCCAGGGGAACGGCCACCCTTTCCACGGACGGGAACGTCTCGTGGAAGCCCACGTTGCCGGACGCCGTCCGGTCCAGTGTGAGCTCCCCCGCGACGGAGTCATAAGCGAGCACCGTGCGCTCCCCGCCGCTGGCCCCGGCACCAAAATCCCCGCCGGCTCGCAGCACGAGGCCCGTCCGGCCGGCCGCGCCGGGTTCAAACTCGGCGTCGATGCGCAGTACTTCGCCGGACGCCTCGGCCGGAAGCCAGGTCACGCCCTCGGGTAGCCGCCGCCGGTCCAAGGCGAACAGTTCCATCCCGGCGGCAGCAAACGGGTCCACGGCGGCCTGCACCAGCGCAGGACGCCCGCCACGGGAGACCAGCCGTACTTCGCGGACCAGGGACATGGCGCTGCGCCAGCCGTCCGAAGGCGTTGACGCCCCGTACTGCCAGTTGTTCATCCAGCCGACCATGAGCCGGCGGCCGGCGGGCACGTTGCTGAAGGACACCGCCGCGTAGTAGTCCCGGCCCCAGTCCAGCCAGCCGTACTCCGCCATCCGGCTTCCATCCGGCTGCAGGCCCTCGGTGACGGTGGTCTTGGAACGGAACTCCACGCCGTCGAACGTTCCGATGAAGTACTGGCCGCCGGAACCGCCGGCGATTCCGCCGGGGCTCAGGTTAACCACGAGCACCCAGCGGGTGTTCTGCGCATCGCCGTCCACCGGCAGTTCAAACAGGTCCGGGCATTCCCACACGCCGTCTGTGGCATTGGCCGGCCCGAAACTGCTGAGGTATTCCCAGGACTTCAGGTCTGCCGACTTGTACAGGACCACTTCCCGGTCCAGGGCTTCGACGGCCACCATCACCCAGTAGCTCCCGGCGTCGCCGTCGTACCAGAAAACTTTCGGGTCGCGGAAGTCGGCGGATGCGCGGTCCAGCACCGGGTTGCCGTCGTACTTGGTCCAGGTTGCGCCGTCGTCCGTGCTGTAGGCGAGGGACTGTGCCTGCCGGCCGGCCAAGGGCGAGGCGGGCGCGTAGGCACTGGTGTAGATGGCTACGAGCGGCGGAACTCCGCCGGCGCCGAAGCCGCTGGTGTTGTGCACGTCCACCACAGCTGAGCCGGAGAAGATGGCCTCCTCGTCGTCACAGGCAATGGCGACGGGCTGTTCTTCCCAGTTCAGGAGGTCAGCCGAGGTGGCATGGCCCCAGGACATGTTGCCCCAGACATCGCCGTGCGGGTTGTGCTGGTAGAAGAGGTGGTAGGTGCCGTTGGAGTAGACCAGTCCGTTGGGATCGTTCAGCCAGTTGCGTTCCGCGGCGTAGTGCCACTTCGGCCGGAACCGGCAGTCGAGCTGGGTAATTGTGTTCATGGGGATATCTGTCTTTCGCACTGGGAGCCGGCCGTGGTCAGCCCTTGACGCCGCTGGAGGCGATGCTGTTGATGAAGGAGCGCTGGAACGCGATGAACATGATCACCACGGGAATAGTGATCAGGGACGCGTACGCCATCACTTCGCCCCAGGAGACGTTGAGCTGGAAGAAGTACTGGATGCCGATCATCACGGGGCGCAGCTCCTCGGACTGGACCACCATGAGCGGCCACAGGTAGGAGTTCCAGGCGGGCAGGAAGGTCAGGATGGCAACGGTGGCGGTGGCCGGTCCGGCGAGCGGCATGACCACCTGGCGGTAGATCTTGAACCAGCCGGCGCCGTCGATTCTGGCTGCCTCGTCCAGTTCCTTCGGGATGGATTCGAAGTACTGGTGGTACAGGTAGATGGAGAACGCGTTGGCAATGAACGGAATGATCTGCACCTGGTAGGTGTCCAGCCAGCCCTTCGAGATCTCCAGGCTGAACCCGTTGAGCTCAAAGTACGGCAGCTGGTTCACCCACCACACCAAGGGCAGCGCCAGCGTCTGGAAGGGCACGATGAGGGTGGCGAGGATGGCGGTGAAGACCACGCGCTTGCCGCGCACCTGCATGCGGGACAGCGCGAAGGCGCAGAGGCTGTTGATGAAGATGCCCAGCACTACGGTGATGGTGGAGACACCGATGGAGTTGATCAGGAAGCGGGCTGCCGGGACGCGGTCGAACACTGCCGTGTAGTTGTCCAGCGAGATGTTTCCTATCGGCAGAAAGGCCGCCACGGACGACATGTCGCCGAAGATCTGCGTGTCCGGCTTCAGTGAGGACACCAGCATGAACACGATGGGGAAAGCGGCGACGGCGGCGAACAGGATCCGTACGGCCATGGCCGCTGCGCTGGTGAGTCGAAGAGCGTTTTTCACGTCAGTCCTTCTCTCGGGTCAGGTAGCGCTGCACCGCGGAGATCAGCAGCACCAGGACGAAGAATACGAGCGAGATTGCCGAGGCGTAGGAGGTTTCCTGCTGCTTGAAGCCGGAACGGACCGCCTCATAGATGATGGTGGTGGTGGAGTCGAGCGGTCCGCCCTGGGTCATGACACTGACCTGGTCAAAGAGACCGAGGGCCTGAATGGTGATGGTCACCAGGACCAGGCTGCGGGTGTGCTTGAGGCCCGGCCAGGTCACGTAGCGGAACTGGTGCCAGCGGCTGGCTCCGTCGAGCTGCGCGGCCTCGTACAGGTCGCCGGAGATGCTCTGCAGCCCGGCGAGCCAGATGATCATGTGGAATCCGGCCGCCTGCCAGATGGACAGAGCGATGATGGCCGGCATGGCGGTGGCCGGATCGTTGAGCCAGTCGGCGCCCTGGATGAGTCCGAAGCTGAAGGTGGACAGCAGCTCGTTGATCAGGCCTTCCTTGCGGTACATGAACAGCCACAGCAGGGACACCACCACCATGGACGTGACCACCGGGAGGAAGTAGATGGTGCGGAAGAAGTTCACGCCGCGGAATTTCTTGTTGATCAGGAGCGCCATGGCCAGGGCGATGCCAGACTGGACGGGGACCACCACAACGGCGAAGTAGCTGACGTTCAGCAAAGCACGCCAGAACGTGGGGTCGCTGAAGAGCCTGGCGAAGTTGTCCGTTCCGACAAACTCCACGGGACGGGGCGAGATGAGGCGGGCATTCGTGAACGCGAGGCCGAAGCCCAGGATCGCGGGAAGGAAGACGAAGGCGAGCAGGAGGACTGCGGCCGGGGTGATCATCCCCCAGCCGCTGAGCTGTTCGCGCAGGTATCCGGGGCGTTTGCGCCGCGGGGTTGGGGACTGGGCCGTTGCGGCCGTGCCGGTGACGGCGGGGCGGCGGCGGGAGGGAAGCTGGGTGGTTGTCATGGGGTCTCCGTTGACAGTGGGTGCCGGTGGTCCGACGACGGCGGCAGGTGCCGGCCGCCGTCGTCGGACCGTTGGGCAGCTGGCTAGCGCTTGTAGCCGCCGTTGGACTTGATGTTGGCGTCAATCGCCTTGACCGCCTTGTCCAGTACGGTCTTGGAGTCGGCGCCGGCCAGGATGTCCTGGACTGCCTTGCCGTACTCGGTGGCGATGAACGGGTAGGCGGGCGTCTCCGGCCGCATGACCGCGAACTTGCGGGAGAATTCCATGAACACCCGGTTGGCGCCGCCCTCGGCAAAGGCCGGAAGGAGCGCGGCGGCCTCATCGGTGGCCGGGATGGTTCCGGTGGCCTTGGCCACTGCGGCCAGGTTTTCCGGCTTCAGGGAGTAGGACAGGTAGTCCATGGCGGCGTCAGCGTTCTTGCAGCCGCTCGTCACACCCCACTGCCACGACGCGCCGCCGATCTTGGGACCGTTGCCCAGGTCCACCGTCGGCATGACCACCAGGTCCTTGCCGAGTGCAGTACGGGCCTTGTCCGCTGCCCAGGAACCGGTGTAGAGAAGGCCGCTCTTGTTGTTCAGGAAGTCCTGGGTGGAATCCTTGCCGCTCTTCTTGGCCATGAAGCCCTGGTCCACGAGGCCGCGGAACCAGTTGGCCCACTCGACGGCTTTGTCCCCGTTGAGGGCGCCGTCCGCGGACTGGAAGCCGTCACGGTTGACCAAATCGCCGCCGAAGGACTGCAGGAGCGGCGAGTAACCGTAGGGCAACCACTCGCCGGCGCCGGCCGTCCCCATGTCCAGGGGGTACTGCCACTTGCCGAGGGCCTTGAGCTTGGTCAGCGCGTCCTGGAACTCTTCCTTGGTCCACGGCTTGTCGATGGTGGCGGCGCGGACTCCGGCGGCCTTAAGGTCCGAGGCGCGGGCAAGCATCGCCAGCGCTACGTCGTAGTACCCCACGGCGTAGGTCTGGCCCTCCCACTTGGCCACGGTGCTGGGCAGGTTCTTGGAGACGTCGGCGGAGAGCTTGAGCGGGGTCAGGTACTGCGCCCAGGCCCAGTTGGGGACGTTCGGGCCGTCGATGTCCACGATGCAGGGCAGCTTGCCGGCGGCAGCCGCGGAGACCACGGAGTCGTTGTAGGACTCCTGCGGGAAGGCCTGGACCTTGATGTTGGCCTTGGCGCCGCTGCTCTTGTTGTAGGAATCGACGATTCCCTGAATGGCCTTGAGCTCGTCGGGGTTGCCGGCGTTGTGGGTCCACATGGTGATTTCATTGGAGCCCTCGGTCGATGCCGAGGCGCTGCCTTTGCCGCAGGCGCCGAGGCTGCCTACGAGTGCCGCCGCGGCTATGCTGGTGGCCAGGACCCGCGTGAATCGCTTGTTCATGATGGTCAATCCTTTGCTGAATTTGTGCGTGGATGATTGCCCGGGGTCCGTCGGGGGCGCGGCCGGTGCAACGGCTGCGTCCCCCTTTTTTTGACGGTTTCCCGGTGGTGGAACTGATGGTTGGTGTGTGTGCCTTGTGGCTTAGCCTGGCGGGGGGCCCACCGACCCCCGCTCAATCAGGGGGCATTCCAACTGCGTCTGGGCCGCCGGCATGCCCGGATTCTCGATGTCGTCCAGGATGCGGTTGACTGCCCAGCGCCCCATGTCATAGTGCGGCAGGGCCACAGTAGTCAGCCCCGGCCACAGTGAGTCCGCGATGAGCTCCAGGTTGTCGATGCCCACAATGGAGACATCTTCCGGGATGCGCAGTCCCAGTGCCGTTGCCGCCTGGTAGGCGCCCATGGCAACCCTGTCACTGAAGCAGAACAGGGCGGTGGGACGGTCCGGCTGGCCGAGCAGCGCCAGCCCGGCTTCCCGGCCGCCTTTGGTGTCGGGCTTCCCGATCACTAAGTGCCGGGAATCGTGTTCCAGCCCGTGCCGGCGCAGGGCGTTGAGGAAGCCTTCCAGCCGGCCGTGGGTTGCCGGGATGTCGTCCACGTTGTTGATCATCCCGATCCGGGTGTGGCCGGCCCGGATGAGGGCGTCGACGGCGGTTTCGGCGGCACCGACCTCGTCGGGGACAATTGACGAGACCGCGGTGTCGCCGGTGACGGCATCAAGCAGCACCGTGGGAAGGCCGTCCAGTTCGGCAGGAACCTGGACACCCTGGTGGTACAGCCTGGCGTAGACCACGCCGTCCACCTGGTGCTGCTGGAGCATCCGGATTTCCCGGGCCTCCAGTTCGCTGTCCAGGCCCGAGTTGACCACCATGACCACGTAGCCGCGTTCGTAGGCGGCGTCCTGCGCTCCGCGGATCATGGCGCCGGCGAAAGGGGTGGTGGTGATCTCGTCACTGACGAGCCCAAGAATCTGGGACCGCTGGTTGCGCAATCCGCTGGCGAGCCGGTTGGGGGCGTAGCCAAGGTCCTTGGCCACGTCCCGGACGTGCTGCTGGGTTTCCGCCTTGACCCGGAAGCTGGTGGCGTCGTTGAGCGCGTGCGACACGGTGGTCACCGAGACCCCGGCGGCTCTCGCCACCTCGCGTATACCAACTTTGGTCGCCATCGACTGTCCTTTGCAAAACGTTTTGTGGGCTTGTGTGACCCACAGTACACAAAACGTTTTGCAAGTGTCAACCCGCGCGGGCCGACATCACCCGGCCGAGGGGATCCGGCCGGATCTGCCGGACGGGCGGTTAGTGGCGTTGCCCGAGGGGTTCAGGCAACGCCGGCTCCGGGAGGTTTGCCCGGGCCCGGGAGGCAAGCGCCGGAGACACGGCCAGAACGATGGCACCGGCCAACGGAATGACCAGCAGCCCGGTACGGAGGCCTGCGGTATCCGCGACTGCCCCGACAACGGGCGGTGAAAGCAGGAATCCGAGCCGCATGAGCCAGCTGATGACGGTCAGTCCGGTTCCCGCCCTGAGCCCGGGCAGTTCGTCAGCGGTGTGCATGGCGGCGGGCACAAGGGTCGCCACCCCGAGGCCCGCCAGTCCGAAGCCGGTGATAGTGCCTGCGACGGATGGAAAGAGCAGGGCCGTGCCCATTCCGGCAGCAGCAACGGTCCCTCCGGCCTGCGCGACAAGCCGCTGACCGAAGCGGTCAACCAGGCGGTCTCCGAACATGCGGCCGATGAACTGCATGCCAGTCAGGGCAACGAAGCCAAGCCCCGCCACTGTCGCGGAAGCTTCGAGGGGGCCGGACAGGTAGACCGCGGCCCAGGAACTGCCCGCGTCTTCCACCAGAGTCCCGGCCGCTGCGATAAGGACAAGCGCCGCGAGAATGAAGTACTTCGCCGGCGCGCCCCGGGCAGCGCGGCGGTTCTGTCCGGGCGCTCCGGCCGCCTCCGGCACTTCGACGGGCTCCGGTCCCGGCAGCAGGTAGCGGTAGCAGGTAAGAGTCAGCGCGCTGAAGACGACCAGCGATACCGCCAGATGCAGGCCCCGCGGGATGTCCAGTCCGGCTGCCGCTGCACCCATGAGGCCGCCCAGGACGGCGCCGATGCTCCAGACTGCGTGGAACGAGTTGAGGATGGACCGGTTGTACAGCCGCTGCACCCGCAACCCGTGCGAATTCTGGGCCACGTCGGTGACGGCGTCCATTGCGCCGGCGACAAACAGCGTTGCCGCAAGGGCCAACCAGGACGGGGCGATCCCCGCGAGCAGGATAGCGACCCCGATCAGCCAGGTGCCCGCCGTCGCGACGCGCGATGATCGGAAGCGGCGCACCAGGACCCCCGACGCCAGGCCGGCAATAATTGCCCCCAACGGAAATGACGCGACGGCGACGCCGAATTGGGCGTTGCTCAGCTGGAGATCGTCGATAATTGCCGGGTAATGGGGCAGCAGGTTGGCGAAGAGCGCGCCATTGGTCAGAAACAGTGCCGCCACGGCGAACCGGGCGCGCTGTAGCCGCTGGGGGGACAGTTGGGGCGCGTCGGCAGGGACAAAAGCTGAACTCATGAGTCGGGTGCAATTCTTTCGACGGCCTCGCGGACCGTTTGTACGGGCATCGGGTTCAGGGCCAGCGCCCGGTGAATGGACAGGCCCTCAATCAGCGCATCGAGCATCCGGGCAGTGTCCGGATCGAAGTGCCGTTCCAGTGCTGCCCGGCTCCGCGCCATCCAGGTGTCGGTCACCAGCCGCAGGTTGGGGCGGCGGGCGGCCAGCGCATACAGCTCGTACGTCAGCAGGATGCTTCGCCGCTCCCCCAGCAGGTCACCGGTGATCAGCCCGACGACGGCCTCCCGCGCCTGCCGGGGACCGTCCGCCGCCGACAGCGCCGCTTCGAAGCCGTCTGCCGTAAGGTCGGCGAGCTTCGTAAAGGCGGCCGCCAGGAGCTCGTCGATGCCCTGAAAGTGGTACGTCATGGAGCCGAGGGGGACGTTTGCGGCCGCCGCGACCTTCCGGTGCGTTGTGCCGGCAACCCCGTTTTCAGCGATGACATCCAGCGTGACGTCAATCAGACGCTCCCGGCGTCCCGGATCATGGCGGCGAGAGCGCGGTTTTTCCGACGGCGGCCCCTGGGGCGCCGTCATAGCTCACGGACCACGCGGGCCGGGTTTCCCAAGGCCACGACGTTGGGCGGCACATCGCGGGTGACCACCGCCCCGGCGCCGATGACGCTGTTTTCACCCACTGTGACCCCAGGCAGGATGATGGCCCCGCCGCCGATCCAGACGTTGTCGCCAATGGTGATCGGCTGGGCCGCTTCGAGCTTGTCCCGCCGGGGCCGGGGTTCCAGCGGATGCGTGGGCGTCAGCAGCTGGACGTTGGGGCCGATCTGGCAGTCCTCGCCGATGGTGATCGGCGCAACGTCCAGGGCTGTGAGGTTGAAGTTGATGAACGTGCCTTTGCCGACCCGGATGTAGGTGCCGTAGTCGACGAACAGCGGCGGCCGGATGTGGGCGCCGTCGGCAAGTTCACCCAAGAGTTCCCTGATGATCGGCTGCGCCGAGTCGATATCGCGGGCATAGGCTGCCTGGTACTCGACGGCCAGGCGGACTGCGCGCTGCTGCCGGGCGGCAATGTTGGGGTCGTCGGAGATGTAGAGGTCCCCTGCCAGCATGCGCTCGTGGTTGGTCCGGGTGTCGCCTGCGAAGTAGTCGGAAGTCATGCGTACAAGCGTACACAGTGCTATGTACATTTGTACACACCGTGTACGCGCCCTTCGAGCCTGTCGGGACCCAGGTTTCGACAAGCTCAACCAGCGCCTGTCGGGACCCAGGTTTCGACAAGCTCAACCAGCGCCTGTCGGGACCCAGGTTTCGACAAGCTCAACCAGCGCAGGCCGGGATCCAGGTTTCGACAAGCTCAGCCAGGGCGAGCCCGTGCCCCCACATGAGTCCGGCCCGGGACCGCCCTTGCGGGCGGCACCGGGCCGGACGTCGAGTGAAGCTGTGCCGCTACCGGCCTGTGGTGAAGCTCCAGGACGTTCCGATGAGCGGGTTTGCCGCAGCATCCTTGATACTCGTGGACAAGACCACCGTGTACCTGGTGTTTGCCGCCAGGGTGACGTTGGGGTTCAGCGTAGCGACCCGCGTCGTGGCGTTGTAGCTGACCGCGTAGCTGACGAGTGCTCCCGTGGCCGCGTTCCGCAGTGCGAACGTTCCGCCGCTGACACCCGTCACTTTCTCACTGATGGTGGCAGTGACGTTGGCCGTCCGGCTCACCCCGGTTGCGTTGACTGCAGGCGTCCTGCCGGTCACCGTCGGCCGCGGGCCGGTGGTGAAGGCCCAGGAGGACGCAGCAAGCGGGTTGCCCGCCAGGTCCGTGATGCCCGCGGTAAGGCCTGCGGTGTGCTTCCTGTCTGCAGCGAGGGTAGCCGTCGGGTTCAGCGTCGCAACCCTGGTGGTGGCGTTCCACGTGACCGGAGCGGCGATGAGCGCTCCTGCCGAGTTCTTCAGGGTGAAGGATGCCGTTCCCAGTCCTGCGATCGCCTCGTTGAAGGTTGCCGTGACGTTGGCGGTCTGGCTGGCCATCAGCGAGTTGGTGGCCGGAGCCTTGGTGGTAACAACGGGGCCCACGGTGTCGACGGTGAGGGCCAGGGATCCGACGGACCGTGTCTCGACGCCGGCCGGGCTGACTTCGCCGGCCGTCACTGTGTGCCGCCCGTTGGCCAGCGCGCGGTTGGACGTGATCGAGTAGCTGCCATTCGCGGCCACTGTTGCCGAGCCGCTGGCCACACCGTCAATGTAGAGGTTGACGCTCGCGGCGTCCGGCAACGCCGCCGCACCCGTGAAGCTTGGGTTGGTGCTGCGCGTGATGTTGTCCGTGTTCAAACGCCCAGTATCGCTGGCGGCCGTCAGGTCAGGTGTGCTCGGCCCCTTTGCCAGGGGTGCCGTGCATTCGGGCCCGGCCGGGCCGCCGAGGGCCGCATACTCGAAAATCGTGACTTCGTTGCCGACCGCGGCGTTGCGTCCCAGCCACATTCCCCGGCTTTCCGAGCTAGTGGGGGATGCAGCGCGGTCTGCGTCGGACACGCCGTCCGTCCCGACGCCGGTGAGGCCCGTCCACGTGGCCGTCCAGGTGGTGACACCCGGGCCGTCGTAGGCGATGGTGCCGTCGTCGCCGGCGACTGAGCTTGCACGGAGTGTCCGGCGCCCGTTGACCACGAAGGACTGGTTGGCGGCCACGACCCTGGCTTCGAGCTGGTCCGCCGGAAGCTGCCCGCCGCCGGGCGCAACAGCGGTGCCCTTCATTACCACGGTGCTGGCGTTGACCTTCGTGGCCGGCTGCGTGACGATGACGTTCCCCACGAAAGTCTGGTCGCCGACGTCGGGCGCTGTCAGAACACGGATCACGTCACCCGAGCGGATGTCCGGAGTGGTACCTTCCCAGCAGCCTCCGCCGGGATGGTTGACTTCCACGATGCCGGCCACGGGCACCAGGTTCGACGCCGTGCCGATGACTGCACCGCCGCGAAGCACCTGGATGGTGGGACGGTCGCCGGCTGCGTACCCTTCGGCGGAGACCATGTCGCGTTCCGGGAAAACAGTAATAATGTGCGCACCCGGGTCACTGATCACGGCTGAACCCGGAACGGCCACGGCCTGCACGGCGAGGACGGCAAGCGCCCCCGCGGTGATTCCCGTTGCCAAGCGCTGACGATTGCGTGCAGAATTCATGGAAAGCTCCCCTCCAAAGGCCCAGACTTCACCTGGCTGAACCCCAGCCCGCCGGTGATGCACATCAGGTCCATGGCCCGATGTGGATGCCAGTATCGGAAAGCGACCCTGCGGAAAACCTAGACAGCGGGGCCCGGGTCCCCCGAATGGGGGTGCCCGGGCCCCGTGCCCTGCTTCGCTACGCGTCCACCAGGTCCTCGTCCACTTCCTCGAACTCCACGGCCGCCACGATTTCCTTGGTCTCCGGGTTGAGCATGAAGGCCTCGTCGTCCTCTTCGATCATGAGGAAGTCGCCGTGGTCCGTGCTGAAGTGCCAGGCCAGGACCGTCTCGCCGTTGTGCTCGTAGTTGGGATCGCCCATGGTGATCTTCTGCAGCGCGTAACCTGCGATGCCGCACAGCTCGCGGATGATGACCTCGAACTCAGGGGCGTTATCCAGTGCTTCCTCCTCGGCTTCGGCACGGCGCTCGTCGAGGTCCGGGATCTGGGCCACGCGCATCGCGATATGGGCGGTGAGCTCGACCTCCGTCAGGACCAGCAGTCCCTCCTGGCCCCGAAGCCAGGCTGCGTTGAGGCCGGTGACGTCCTCGGTTTCCAGCAGCGATTCGAATTCGGCGTCGAGGTCTTCCATGGCCTGGACGGCCTCCGGCAGTTCCCCGTCAGACTCTGCGTCCCATTCGCCGTCCAGGTAGATGTCCGCTTCCTCGTCCGCGAGGGAATCGAAGGCCGCCGCGGCGCGGTTGAACAGCTCCAGGTGGGCTGTGGCGCCCATTCCTTCGAGGCCGTCGCGGACGTAGGTATCCAGCTCTTCACGCTCCGGCGCGGTGAAGACGTACTGTGCAAAGCCGCCGCCCAGTGACTGGGTCACGTAGAAGTCCACGAAGTAGCTGCGCAGGGCGTTGGGCGCGATCTCCCCGGAGTTGAGGAGCTCCTGGTACATCGTGTTCACCACGGAGACGTTGGCGTCAACAATCTCGTCGTTGCTGGCCTCGGTGCCTTCAAGGGTCAAAACGACAGGGTATTCGCTGGAAGTCATGGGAAATCCTCACTGCAGAAAGCCGGTGGTGCTCAGGACCCCTTCAACGTACGCGCCGACACTTGCCCGGCGGTTGAGTGGGAGGTGAACGCCAGGCGAAGTTTCAGGGCACCTCCCGGCTGACTAAGATGGATCAGATAACCTGCAGATTTTTGACCTGCTGAAAGTAGCGCGCACCATGCCATCCAAACCGGACGAGAGTGCGGCACTGGCAATCCAGACCCCCGCGATCAACGACCGCTCCCTCGCGGCCGGACTCGCGTATGCCATGGGCAGCCGCGTGTCCGGGATCTCGTTCGACGCCGTCACGGGGCTGATGCTGGGCAAGGTGCGCGGCGGCGCCGAAGTGCCGTATTCGACCACGGCGAAACTCGTGCGGAGAGCCGCAGGCTGGAGCTGCACGGTGGGTGTCTGCAGCTGTCCCGTCCGCAAGGACTGCAAGCATGTGGCCGCGCTGCTGTTCGCCGCCGAGGACAATCCTGCCATCCGTGTGAAGCTGCTGGCTCCGGCGGAGGTTTCCCGGCTGTCGCGCGAGCCGTCCGGTCCGGAGCTCGCGGACTGGGAACAGGCGCTGAGCCCGCTGATTTCACAACCGGGCATTACCCAGTCCGCCGGCGGCATCCCGCTGGCCCTCCAGTTCGAGGTGGAGGAACCGGCCCCGCATTTCTCCTACACCGGCCGCCGGGATCCGCTCCGCAGCGTCCGCCAGCTCAAGGCCCGCCCGGTGATCATGGGGGCCAAGGGCAAGTGGATCCGTGGCGATGTCTCCTGGAACACGCTCAGCTACCTGAATTTCCGGCGCGAATGCAACGAGGCCCACGTGGAGTGGATGCAGGCCTTCCTCGCTGCCCATACCTCGGCCGCCAGCCGGGTGCACTCGTCGTCCGCCCTGTGGCTGGGGATGAACACCTTTGCCGGCAAGAACCTGTGGAGCCTGCTGGATGAGGCCAAGAAGATCGGCGTGGCCCTGGTCCACAGCCGCGGGCAGGAGCCGGTACGGATCGCAGAAGTGCCTGCCGCCGTCGGCCTTAATCTGAGCCGATACGGCTCAGGCGTGGATGGTGCAGCGGTGGATGTCGCAGCGGCGACTGACAACGCGGCGGCGAATGGCGCCAGGTCCAGGACGCCCGACGGCGGCGGGCTGGAGCTTGCGCCCACCATCACCGTTGAGGGCGCGGAGGTGGATCCGGCATCGGTGGGAACCATCGGCCGCCCGGCGCATGGCATCTTCATAACCTCCGGCGGGGATGCGCTGCCCGGCGTTGCGGCGGACACCCTGATCACCCTGGCGCCGCTCGAAAGCGGCCTGAGCGAAGAACTCCTGACGTTCGTCACGGCCGGGAGCACCCTTCACATCCCAGCCCACGACGAAAGCCGCTTCCTTACAGGGTTCTACCCGAAGCTGAAGCAGACGGCCCGGGTTACGGCGTCGGACGAGTCGGTTGAACTGCCCACCCTGGCCATCCCCACCCTGTCCCTGCTGGCCAATTACGGCGCCGACCACCGCCTCAGGCTGCACTGGGAGTGGCACTACAAGTCCGGAAACCTCGTCACCGCGCAGCCGCTCTGGCGGCACCCGGGTGATCACGGCTACCGGGACGACCCCGCCGAAGCGAGGATCCTTGAGGCCGTGGGTCAGCCATGGGATGTTGTGCCGGCGCTGGGTGAATCCGCCACGGGCGGCTGGGGCACGCCGCGGCTTGCGGGCACCGCCGAACTTAGCGGCCTGGACACGCTGGCCTTCACCGAGGAAGTCCTCCCCCGCCTGCAAAACACCGCAGGCGTCGATGTGGACACATCCGGCGACATCGCAGACTACCGCGAGGCCGAGGAAGCCCCGGTGGTGGCGATTTCGACGAAGGCGACGGACCAGCGGGACTGGTTCGACCTCGGCATCGTGATCACCCTTGAGGGCCAACCTGTGTCCTTCGCGGCGCTGTTCTCGGCGCTGGCGGCCGGGCAGACACGCATGCTGCTCCCCAGCGGTGCGTACTTCTCCCTCGACCTCCCCGAGCTGCACCAGCTGCGGGCGCTGATTGATGAAGCCCGTGCACTGCAGGACAACAAGGACGCCCCGCTGCAGATCAGCCGCTTCCAGGCGGGCCTGTGGGACGAGCTGGCGCAGCTGGGAATCGTGGACGAACAGGCGGCCGCCTGGCGTGAGGCGGTAGGCGGACTGCTTGAGGGCGGAGTGAACGGCCTGCCGCTGCCTGCCACGCTGAACGCCGACCTGCGCCCCTACCAGCTGGAGGGCTACAACTGGCTGACCTTCCTGTACCGGCACGGGCTGGGCGGGGTGCTGGCGGACGACATGGGCCTCGGCAAGACCGTCCAGGCTCTGGCGCTGATGTGCGCCGCCAAGGACCACGCCGCTGCTGGTGCTGCTCCGGTTGAGGACACGGCAACGCCCGACGGCGCCGCGCCCTTCCTGGTGGTGGCGCCCACGAGCGTCGTGGGCAACTGGGAGGCGGAGGCCGCGCGCTTCGCGCCGGGCCTCACCGTGCGGGCCATCGGCGAGACCTTCGCGAAGAACGGGGTGGACCCCGCCGAGGCCATGGCCGGGGCGGACATCATCATCACGTCCTATGCGCTGTTCCGGATCGACTACGACGCTTACGCCTCGCGGCAGTGGGCCGGGCTGGTGCTGGACGAGGCGCAGTTCGTGAAGAACCACCAGTCAAAGGCCTACCAGTGCGCCCGCAAGCTGCCGGCTGCGTTCAAGCTCGCCATCACCGGCACCCCGCTGGAGAACAACCTGATGGAGTTCTGGGCGCTGACATCGATCGTGGCGCCCGGCCTGTTCGCGAGTCCCAAGCGGTTCGCCGAGTACTACCAGAAGCCGGTGGAGAAAAACGGTGACAAGGGGCAGCTGGAGAAGCTCCGCCGTCGGGTCCGCCCCCTGATGATGCGCCGGACGAAAGAGCAGGTCATCCACGACCTGCCGCCCAAGCAGGAGCAGATCCTTGAAGTAGTGCTGAACCCCCGGCACCAGAAGGTCTACCAGACACACCTGCAGCGGGAACGGCAGAAGATCCTGGGCCTGATCGACGACGTCAACAAAAACCGCTTCACCATTTTCCAATCGCTCACACTGCTGCGGCAGCTGAGCCTGGATGCGTCGCTGGTGGACGCGTCGCTGTCCGGTGTGCGGTCCAGCAAGCTGGACGTCCTGTTCGAACAGCTCGAGGACCTGGTGGCCGAAGGCCACCGGGCGCTGATCTTCAGCCAGTTCACGGGTTTCCTCGGGAAGGTCCGTGAGCGCCTCGTCGAGGAGAACATCGAGTTCTGCTATCTCGACGGCGGAACCCGGAACCGCACCGACGTGGTGAACGAGTTCAAGAACGGCGCGGCCCCGGTGTTCCTGATCAGCCTCAAGGCCGGCGGCTTCGGGCTGAACCTGACCGAGGCCGACTACGTGTTCCTGCTGGACCCGTGGTGGAACCCCGCCTCCGAAGCCCAGGCCGTGGACCGCACACACCGCATCGGCCAGGCCAGGAACGTGATGGTCTACCGGCTGGTGGCCAAGGACACCATCGAGGAGAAGGTCATGGCGCTGAAGGCGAAGAAGTCGCAGCTCTTCGCCGACGTGATGGAAGGCGATGCCCTGTCCGGCGGTTCGCTGACCGCTGAGGACCTGGCCGGGCTGTTCAACGACTGACAACCTGCCGGGACGACACGAATCAGGCCGCGGCCGGTGCAGTCCGGGGCGGCAGCGCAGCCAGCTTCATGAGCCGCCGGCCCAGCGCCTTGCCCTTGCCCTTCCACCAGCTGTCCTCATCGTTGTCTGTGTACCACCGGTAGGTCACGACGACCAGCACAAACATCCCGGCAGTGACGTCCGGCCATACGCCGGACGCCGCCGCGATCAGCACCTTGATCGCCGTGACCAGGATCGCCGGCGGCGCCAGCGTCCGGAAGACGGTGTTGGCCACGTAGCGGCGGTGGGAACGGGGCACTGAGAGCACCCGGACCATGTCGAAGCAGGCGCACACGACGACGAGGACCTGCCCCAGTGTCAGAAGGACCGTGCCCGGCAGGGAGGCTGCGAATTGCACCGCCGATGCCAGTCCGGAGCTCATGGCCTGCTCCAGGACGATTCAAGACCGGATGCCGCGGATCCTTGCCGGGACCCGGCCCGCCTGCCCGAAAAGTACATTTCGTTGCCCCCGTCACTGTGACTGTTGCCCTGCCAGACCAATTCAACGACCCGCCGAACGCTTAAGTCACCGTGGGCAGCTACCCGTCTTTTGCGCCGCAACTACCCGGAATTACTCGGCAGTACGCAGGCAGTCCGCAGTCGGCGCCTGGGTGCAGCATCCCCGGAAGCGATGCTTGACCCGCTGCCGGCACGCATGTCATGGTTGCAATTCCGGCACCCAGCGCCTCCGTGCGGCGGTCACGCCACCGCGCAACGTCAGCCGACAGACCAGAACGGACAGACGCATGACGAGACTGTTGATCGCTGGCCCTCCCGGGTCGGGCAAAGGCACCCAGGCGCACCGCCTCAGCGAAAAGTTGGGCATCCCGGAGATCTCCACCGGGGACATGTTCCGAAGCCACCTGAGTGACCAAACGCCTCTGGGCAACCAGGCCAAAAAATATCTCGATGCCGGCGACCTTGTGCCCGACCACATCACTACGGCCATGGTGCGGGAGCGGTTGCAGCAGGACGACACGGGGAATGGCTTCCTGCTCGACGGTTACCCCCGAACCCTGAGCCAGATGGAGAACCTGGACGGCATTCTCGAGAGCAGCGGGAAAACCCTGGACGCTGTTCTGGAAGTCACCGCTGATGACGACGAGATCGTCCGCCGGCTCCTGCTCCGTTCCCGGGCCGAAGGGCGCAGCGATGACACCGAGAGCGTCATCCGTCACCGCCTGCAGCTTTACCGCGAAGAGACCCAGCCCGTCATCGCACGCTACGGCCGACGCGGCATACTGGTCTCCGTCGATGGCACCGCCGACGTCGACCACGTCACCGCCAGCGCGCTGAAGGGGATCGAAACCGTCAAAGCGCGGACGGCCACCTGACAGCCGCGCCGGCGCATTTCTCCAGCCGCGGGCGCTTCACACCGCTTTCCACGCATACCGCCGCTCGGGACGTCCGACGCCGTACTTGAGGGTCACATCCACCAGCCCCTCATCGTTGAGGTACTCCAGGTAGCGCCGCGCACTCACCCGGGAAGTGCCGACCAGGACGGCCAGCTCAGCCGCGGAAACGTCCCCCGTGGCCGCGTGCAGCGCCCGCTCCACCACCTGCAGCGTCTCGGCGCTGCATCCCTTCGGCAGTGGCCGGTCCCCGCGCTCCAGGCCGAATACCCGGTTGACGTCGGCCTGTTCCGCCACATCTTTCGAGGAGGCAAGGCTCTGGTAGGCATTCCGGTAATGCTCCAGGCGTTCCTGCAGGTCCGTCTGGGAGAACGGCTTGATCAGGTAATGCACGATCCCGCCGCGCAGGGCACGCCGCACCGTCTCCACTTCCCGGGCGGCGCTGATGACCAGGACGTCCAGCTCGGGCGCCACCTCCCGCAGGCGGTGCATCAGGTCAAGCCCGTTGATGTCCGGGAGATGGATGTCCAGCAGTACGAGGTCAGGCTGGAGCCTGGTCGTTTCCAGAATCGCCTGGGCCCCGGTATGGGCAACCCCGACGACGGCGAAACCCGGCGTGCGCTGGATGAATCCGGCGTGGACTTTGGCAACCATGAAGTCGTCGTCAACAATCAGGACACTGATCATGGCCGCCCTCCCTTACCCTTGTGACCGATGGGAAAAAGCTCCGCCGTGAAAACTGCGCCGGCGTCGTTGTGTACCGTGAGTCGTCCGCCCCTGCGCTGGCAGACCACCCGCGCAAGCGCGAGGCCGTAGCCGCGGCCGCCGTCGGACGAATTCTTGGTGCTGAATCCCTGCCGGAAGATGTCATCCATGACGTCCGCCGGGACGCCCGGACCGGAGTCCCGCACCACCACCCGCACACCGCCGTCGGCCTCCTCGATGAGCACCTCCGCCTCGGCGTCGAAAGCGGCATTCGTGACTGCATCGAGCGCGTTGTCCACGAGGTTGCCCACCACGGTGGTGAGGTCCCGGGACAGCTCCTCATCCACTCTGCCCAGCCTGGAGTCCGGCGCAAGTTCCAGCGAAACGCCGCGCTCGGCGGCAAGGCTCGACTTCGCGATGAGCAGGGCTGCCAGGGCTGGATCTTCAATCCGGCTGGTCACTTCATCGTTGAGGCGCGTGCGGTTGGACGTCGTGCCGTTCACGAACTGGACGACGGCGTCATACTCGCCGATCTGGATCAGCCCGGAAATCGTATGGAGCTGGTTGGCGAATTCATGCGCCTGCGCGCGGAGGGTGTCCGTGGCCGTCCGCGTCGTGCCAAGCTCCCGTTCGAGGGAGGCCAGTTCCGTCCGGTCGCGCAGCGTGGTCACCGAACCGATGACGCGCCCGTGCGAGCGCATGGGCATCCGGTTCAGCACCAGCAGGTTCTCCCCCACCAAGACCAGGCGGTCCGGACCGGGCTGGTCCTGCGTCAGCACTTCCTTCAGGGCGGGCTGCACCCTCAGGCTGCCAAGACTCTTGCCCACGCAGTCGTCGGGCAGGCCCAGCAGGCGCCGGGCACTGTCATTGACCACAGAGATCCGCTGTTGGGGGTCGAGCGCCACCACTCCCTCCTTGAGTCCGTGGAGCATGGCTTCGCGGTTCTCGACGAGGCCGGTGATCTCATCCGGCTCCATGCCCAGGGTCTGACGCTTGACCCGCCGGGCCAGCAGCAGCGATCCCGCCACGCCCAGGACGCTGGCAACGCCCAGGTAGGTCAGCAGGTTCGGAACGGCATCGCCCAGCCGCTCCAGAACGGACGGGAAGTTCCTGCCGACGGCGGCTATGCCCACCATCTTGCCCCGGTCGTCCAGCACTGGCACGTGAGCCGAGAGCGCTTCCGAGGCCCCGCTCCCCACCAATCCGGTCCAGGCCCGCCCGGACATCACCACGCTGTCGCCGAGCTCCATCTCGCGGCCCTCCTGTGATGGGTCCCAGGACGTCACTACCGTCCTGTCAGCGCGGGCCAGGGTAACCTGCGAGGAACCCGAGATGGTCCGCACCGACTCTGCAACCGAGGGGAGTGCGGACCCGCTGCCCGGCTGGGCGTTTGCCAGCAGGCTGCGGACCGTCGGATTGGCAGCCAGCGTCTCGGCGGCCGACAGCGCACGGCGCCCTTCGATCCGTTCAAAGGTTGCAGCGGACTGCGCCAGCGAGATTGCCACCACCGCCACCAGCACTGCCAGCACAATCAGCAGCTGGAGCCTGAGATACTGCCCCGCGAGGGACATTCCTCGCCGTCGAGTCATGTGCTGCTGTCTTCCTTGTGTTTTCAGGTGGGGCGGGAGGTCTTCACCGCGCCCGCGGTTCCGCGCCGTCTGCATCGCGGTGGGGTGAACTATACCCCACACCGGCCGGCTGATTTTCGCCGGCATGCGAGGCTTCTTCGAGCGCTACCGCGGCTCCGTTTGCGCCCCGTTGCACGTCTGGTTGCAGCCCGGAAACGTGAACGCAATGAACTTAACTTTCTCTGGTTACACAAGAGTGAGCCGCATCACTTTGGGCCCTAGCATCGGAGAACCCCGATCAAATGGATCAACGAGAAGAGGAACAACATGCGCGGATTCAGCGCATTGCGCGTAGCTGCGGTCGCTGCAGGCATCGCCCTATTGGCTACAGGCTGCGGAGCAACCGGCAAGACTGCCGCAGGCCCGTCCACCGCCGCTGCGGACAGCTCCCCCCTGGCGGGGCTGCGCATCATGGTGCCCAACACTCCCGGTGGTGGCTACGACACCACGGCCCGAGCAGCGGCGAAGGTCCTCGAAGACGAGAAGCTCGCCACGAACCCGGAGGTCTTCAACCTGGCCGGCGCAGGCGGCACGGTGGGCCTGGCCCGCATCGTGAACGAAAAGGCCAACGGCGACCTCACCATGCTGATGGGTCTGGGCGTCGTCGGAGCCAGCTACACCAACAAGTCCGAGTCGAAGCTGACCGAGACCACTCCACTGGCCCGCCTCATCGAGGAGCCGGGCGCCATCATGGTGTCCAAGGACTCGCCGTACAAGACCATCGACGACCTCGTGGCCGCCTGGAAGAAGGACCCGTCCAAGGTAAGCGTGGGCGGCGGCTCCTCCCCCGGCGGCCCGGACCACCTCCTGCCCATGCAGCTCGCGGGTGCGGTGGGCATCGACGCCACCAAGGTCAACTTTGTCTCCTACGACGGCGGCGGTGACTTGCTCCCCGCCATCCTCGGCAACAAGCTGGGCTTTGCTGCCTCAGGCGCCGGGGAATACCTCCAGCAGATCAAGACCGGAGACATCCGCGTCCTGGCCACCAGCGGCGAAAAGAAGCTTGAGGGCGTGGATGCCCCCACGCTCAAGGAGTCCGGCATCGACCTGGTCTTCACGAACTGGCGCGGCATCGTGGCTCCTCCCGGAATCAGCGACGCCGACCGTGACGCCCTGATCGCCACCCTCAAGAAGATGCACGAGTCGGCGTCCTGGAAGGAAACCCTGAAGACCCACAGCTGGTCCGACGCCTTCATCACCGGTGACGAATTCAAGTCTTTCCTCACGGAACAGGACAAGCGCGTTGCCGACGTTCTGACGAAGCTCGGCCTGGCGTGACCTCCTTGTCATCCCGCCTCAAAGGCCGCTCCGAGCTGGGCGTCGCCGCCCTGCTCGGGGCGGCCGGCGCCCTGGTCCTCCTGGATGCAGCGCGCCTGGTCACGCCCTACTCCCAGTCGGACCCCGTGGGCCCCAAGACCCTGCCCGTCATCGTGGGAGCGCTCCTGCTCGTCTCCGCCGTGATGCTGGCCGTGAATGTCCTCCGCGGCGGCCACGGCGAGGCCGAAGCCGGGGAAGACGTCGACCTGAGTCATCCCGCGGACTGGAAGACCGTCCTCCCGCTGGCCGGCGCCTTCATCGCCAACATCCTTCTGATCGACTGGGCCGGCTGGGTCATCTCCGGAACGGTGCTCTTCTGGGGCAGCGTCTGGGCCCTCGGAAGCCGCCACTATGTCCGCGACGGGCTCATCTCGCTGGCCCTGGCGCTGCTGACGTTCTACGGCTTCTACCTCGGCCTGGGCATCGCCCTTCCGGCCGGACTCCTTGAAGGGATTCTCTAGATGGACATCCTGTCCTCACTGATGGACGGGTTCGCAACGGCGCTGACCCCCATCAACCTCCTCTACGCCCTGATCGGCGTCATCCTCGGCACTGCAGTCGGCGTCCTCCCCGGCATCGGACCGGCCATGACCGTGGCCCTGCTCCTGCCGGTGACCTACGTCCTGGAACCAACCAGCGCCTTCATCATGTTCGCCGGCATCTACTACGGCGGCATGTACGGCGGCTCCACCACCTCCATCCTGCTCAACACTCCGGGTGAGTCGTCGTCCGTGATTACCGCGATCGAGGGCAACAAGATGGCCAAGGCAGGCAGGGCCGCGCAGGCCCTGGCCACGGCAGCCATCGGCTCCTTTGTGGCCGGCACCATCGGCACGGCGCTGCTGGTGGTTTTCGCCCCCATCGTGGTCCAGTTCGCAGTCAGCCTCGGCTCCCCCAGCTACTTCGCCATCATGATCCTGGCCCTGTTGGCCGTCACCGCCGTCCTGGGCGCTTCCCGGCTGCGCGGCTTTGCCTCGCTGGGTCTCGGCCTGGCCATCGGCCTCGTGGGCATCGATTCCGTCAGCGGTCAGCGGCGCCTCACCTTCGGCCAGCCCCTGCTGGCCGACGGGCTGGACATCGTGGTGGTCGCCGTCGCCATCTTCGCCGTCGGCGAGGCCCTGTGGGTGGCGGCGCACCTGCGCCGCACTCCGCTGCAGATCATTCCCGTCGGCCGGCCCTGGATGGGCAAGGAAGACTGGAAGCGGTCCTGGAAACCCTGGCTGCGCGGGACGGCCCTCGGCTTCCCCTTCGGCGCGCTCCCAGCCGGCGGCGCGGAGATCCCCACCTTCCTCTCCTACGTGACCGAGAAGCGGCTTTCGAAGCACCCGGAGGAGTTCGGCAAGGGCGCCATCGAAGGCGTCGCCGGACCCGAAGCGGCCAACAACGCCGCGGCAGCGGGCACCCTGACCCCGATGCTGGCCCTCGGTTTGCCCACCAACGCCACGGCCGCCGTCATGCTCGCCGCCTTCGTCCAGTTCGGCATCCAGCCCGGACCCCTCCTGTTCGCCAACGAAGGCCCGCTGGTCTGGGCGCTGATCGCCAGCCTGTTCATCGGCAATACGCTGTTGCTGCTGGTCAACCTTCCGCTGGCCCCGGTGTGGGCGAAGCTCCTGCGGCTCCCCCGCCCGTACCTTTACGCCGGCATCCTGTTCTTCGCCACCCTGGGCGCGTACTCCGTGAACCTCCAGTCGTTTGACCTGGTGATCCTGCTGGTCCTGGGCGCCCTCGGCTTCATGATGAGGCGCTACGGCCTGCCGGTGCTGCCCCTCATTCTCGGCGTGATACTGGGGCCGCGCCTGGAAAAGCAGCTCCGTCAGACGCTGCAGCTCTCCGCCGGCGACGTCTCCGGACTCTGGAGCGAGCCGATCGCCGTCGTCGTGTACATCCTGGTGGGAATCATCCTGGTCTGGCCGCTGCTGCTGAAGGCGTGGCGCCGCGCCCGCCCCCGCCAGCTGGCAGCCGTCGGTACTTTCGCTGACAGCCCCCTTGTGGACGGCCCCCTCGCGGACAGCCCTACGGCGGCACGGTCGACGGCGCACAGCCCGACGGCGGCCGACTCAACGGCGGCCCGCGACAGGCAGGCAGTTGCCACCGACGGCCAGGAAAACGCGGACACCCACGCGGTCACCCACGTCAGCAACGGACAGGAGAAACAGTGAGCATCATCGTCGGGTACGTTCCCACGGCAGAGGGCGCAGCAGCCCTGGACCGGGCGATCGCCGAGGCCCGGAGAAACCAGAGCCGGCTCGTCATCATCAATTCCTCGCGGGGCGACGCCCTGGTGGACAAACGCTACGTCCAGGCCGAGGACCTCAACGCAGTCACCGAGCGGCTGGAACGAGAGGGTGTAGAGCATCTCGTGCTGCAGCCGGTCCGCGGGAATGATGCAGCCAACGAGGTGCTGGAAGCCGCAGAGAAGTACCGCGCCGACCTGATTGTCATCGGCCTCCGGAAGCGCACGCCGGTGGGAAAGCTGATCATGGGCAGCACGGCGCAGCAGATCCTGCTCGAAGCCTCCTGCCCGGTGCTGGCGGTCAAGGCCGGCGCCTGACGCTGCGGCGGAGTAATCACCAGCCCGCCACACGCACCCCGTCAACAACCACGCCTCGGGCCGATGTCCGATCCATTGGGATCCGGATACCGGCCCGAGGCGCTTTGAAAGGACATCATGACTGTTTGCGCCCCCGATCTCCGGGCCCGTCCAACGTGGCCGCCCCGTGAACCCGCGGCCAACTGGGCAACGCTCAACCGTCCGGTACCGTAAAGCCATGAACCAGTACCGGCTAGCCATTCTGGACGACTATCAAGGCGTCGCGGAGGACTTCGCCCCGTGGAGCTCCCTGACGCAGCGGGGCGTCGCCGTTACGGTGTTCGGCGGGCATTTCGCCTCTGAAGCCGAAACCGCGGCGGCCCTCGCGGACTTTGACATCGTCATAGCCATGCGGGAGCGCACGCCGTTTCCCCGCAGCGTCATCGGGCAGCTGCCCCGGCTGAAATTGCTGGTGACCACGGGCGCCGCCAATGCGGCCATCGATCTGGAGGCGGCAACCGACCACGGCATCGTGGTGTGCGGCACCGGCGGCTCACCCACAGCCGCGCCTGAACTGACGTGGGCACTGCTGCTGGCTTTCGCCCGGAACCTGACCGCGGAAGAGGCCTCCTTGCGCTCCGGTCACTGGCAGACCGCCATCGGGTTCGAGCTGTCCGGAAAGACCCTGGGAATCGTCGGGCTGGGAAAGATCGGGAAGCGCATCGCCGCCTACGGCCGCGCCTTCGGGATGGACGTGCTGGCCTGGAGCCAGAATCTGACGGAGGAAACCGCCGCGGCGGCCGGCGCCCGCAGGGTCAGCAAGGAAGAACTCTTCATGGAGTCCGACGTCGTGTCCCTGCACCTGCGCCTGTCGCCGCGTTCGGAGGGGACGGTTGGGGAACGCGAGCTGCAGCTCCTCGGCCCCGAAGGTGTCCTGGTCAACACCGCCCGCGGCGCGCTCGTCGACGAGACTGCTCTCGTCTCCGCCCTGCAGGAGGGGTGGATCCGCGGGGCGGCCATTGACGTGTTCGACCAGGAACCGCTGCCGGCAGGACACGCCCTGCTGGCCGCGCCCCGGACGCTCCTGACGCCCCATCTGGGCTATGTCACACAGGAGAGCTACCGGGCCTTCTTCGGCGGCGCGATCGAGGATGTAACTGCCTGGCTGGACGGCGCCCCGGTCCGGACGCTGACGCCCTGACGAACCGCAGCGGTCACGCGGTCCGGGAGGGCCGCCGTCGGGCGTTCATTCCCGTTCAACCGTGACGGTGCCGGCATCGCCGTCCACGTGGATTAGCTGGCCGCTGGCCAGACGCTGGGTGGCCACGCCGGTGCCGAGGACCGCGGGGATGCCGTACTCCCGGGCCACGATTGAGCTGTGGCTCAAAGGGCCTCCAACGTCGGTGACCACCGCCGAAGCCATGGCGAACAGCGGAGTCCAGGCCGGAGTGGTCATGCGGGCGACGAGCACCTCACCGGGCTGCATGGTGGCGAAGTCTTCGGGGCCGGCCAGCAGCCGTGCTGGCGCGGTCACCTGACCTGAGCTGGCGCCGGTCCCCGAGATCTGGTCGCCGCGCTGCTGCTGGGAACCGGCCGGCATCATCTTTCCGAACGCACGGTCTGCCCAGCGGCTTTCGGGCAGCATCTGCGGCGCCGCGGCCTTCCGCTGCCCGCGCCACAGCATCTTGCGCTGAGCCACGGCCTCCGCGCGGACGGGCTGCCCGGCACCGCTGATGGCCGCACCGGGAGTGGCCAGTCCGAAGTCGATGGCATGTCGGAGTTCGTCGAGCCGCAGCCAGAAGATGTCCCCGGGCTCTGTGATGACGCCCGAGCCGACCAGCCGTTGTCCAAGCTCCAACAGCATCCGCCGCATCAGCGGCCAGGCCAGGCCGATGTCCGCCAAGGCATCCTCACGGACGGGCGCTGCCTTCTGTGCCCAGCGCAGCAGCCGGTCGAACGAGGCGCGCCGGGCGGGATCCAGCCGCTCCCGGACCAGCCGGCTCTGGTCCTCCCGGCGGGACGCCGAGAGCTGCTGGCGCTGGTAGGGGTCGTTGCCCTGCCCGCGCACGAAGAATTTCAGGGTTTCCAGCAAGGCCGAAGGATCATCGGCCGGAACCGGATTGACGAAGTCAAGGTTGTAGACGGCGTGTCCGAATTGGTCCAGATGCCGCTGAAACCGCTTGGTCCACTGCTCCCACGCGGCGGGGTCGACGCCTGCTGGCGGAGTCCCCGTGCGGACTGCCGCCGCTACCGCGGCGGCGGAACCCTCCGTGATGGCGGCGGCAAGATTCGGGCGTCCACGGGCCCAGGCCGCCAGGTCGTAGAGCGACTTCTCCGCCCGGATGGGCTCACTGTCATAACCCAGCAGGAAAGTCTGGCCCGCCGGGTCGCCGTCGCGGCGGACCAGCCGGTCATAAAACGCCCGGAACAGGATCTCACTCGTTGCTGCGATCGGAATGACCGACTGCACCGCGGTGTAGTACACGGTGCCGGCGTCCAGCAGGGCCGAGATCCCCTTGAACAGTTCCGACGCCGGCAGGTCCGTCAGCGGCTTGGATGCCCACGACTTCACTGTGCCCCGGTAGCGGGGGTGGGAATGGTCCCGCCATCCCCTGATGCCCATATGCGCCTTGCCGCGGGCCAACGCGGCAACGGCGGTCAGGGACTTGCCCATCACCCGCCACATTCCGGCGGAGCTGTAGTAGTAATACGCATATCCGTTAATCGTGGGCAGGGACACGTCTCCGTCCCGCACGACGTCGCTGCCGACCGCCTCCCTCAGCAGTGCCTTGAGGGACCGGGTCACCGAGCCGTCGATGAGGTCGGCGAACAGCGGTGAGAGCGGATCCGGCAACTGCTCCACAATGCTCGCCCGGAAGTACAGACCCTTCGGATAGGGCAGCTCCCAGTCAGTCGGGGTATCGGCCGACGGTTCAGGCAGCGCGGTGATCGGCCTGGCCTGCACGATGAAAAACTCCCCGCCCGCCCGCGCCCATTCGATGTCCTGCGGCGCCGCGAAATGCTCCGCGATGGCCGTTCCCTGGCGCGCCAGAGCGGCCGCCGCGGCGTCGTCGAGCACCGGCTCCCGGCGCTTCGGCCCCGGAACCGGCTGCTCAGCGGTCCCATCTTCGGAGTAGGCCGTCATGACCTCTTTGTCAGCAGTGAGCCGCGACAGGATCCGGCCCGCGGCAGGGTCCACCACGATGTCGTCGGTGGTCACGGCACCGCTGACCACGGACTCCCCCAGCCCCCAGGAGGCACTGACCACCACCTGGTCGCGGCGGCCGTTGGCCGGGTTGGCAGTGAACATCACTCCGGCGGAGTCGGACTCGACCATCTGCTGGATCACAACCGCCAGCCGCACTGTGGCCGGGTCGAGGCCTTCGCGGGCCCGGTAGGCCATGGCGCGGGCGTTCCACAGCGATGCCCAGCAGGCAATGACCGAGGCAGCCACGGCCTCAGCACCGCGGATGTTCAGGTAGGTGTCCTGCTGGCCGGCGAAGCTTGCGGAGGCCAGGTCTTCGGCCGTGGCCGAGGACCGGACCGCCACCGGGATATCCTCACCCGAGGCGTCCGGAAGGGCGTGGCCGAGACGGCTGTAGGCCTCGCTGAGTTCGCGGGCGATTCCGGGTGGCATCACGCGGTCCGAAAACAGGGAGCGGATCTGCTGCGCCGCACCGTCGTAGTCCTGCTGCGGCGCGTCGGCGGGAAGAGTGGCAAGTTCCAGGATCCGCGCACCGAGTCCGTTGGCCTCGACGAAGTCAGCGTAGGCGGCTGTGGTGAGCACGAAGCCCCGTGGCACATGAAACCCTGCCTGGGTGAGTTCGCCGAGGTTGGCTCCCTTGCCTCCGGCTTCCTCCACGTCGCCGCGCCCGAGCTGGTCAAAGTCCTTGATGTAGGTCACGACCGTGCATCCCTTCTGCCCGGGCCACTTACGCCCTGAACGAGACGCCGCGCTGCGCCTGGTTCATCCCATTCTGGCATGCAGGATCACAGCGATCTATGGGTTGTTCGCTCCCCGGGGGCGCCACACCACCACGGCCTGTGACCGTGGCCGGGGCCGCTGGCCGCGGGCAAGACTGACGACGTCCCCGGCGGCACCGGCGGCAAAGATCCGGGAGTCAATGGAGTCTCGACGTCGGGCGAGTTCCTCGGTCAGCTCGCCCACCCGCCGCTGCAGCGCGGCCACCTGGTTCTCCAGTTGCAGGATGCGCTTGATGCCTTCGAGGGAGACGCCTTCCTGGGACAGGCGCTGCACCTCGCGCAGCATGTTGACATCCCGCTGCGAGTACCGGCGGGACTTGCCCGGCGCACGGCTGGGCGAGACGATGCCCAGCCGGTCATACTGGCGAAGCGTCTGCGGGTGCATGTCAGCCAGTTCGGCCGCCACCGAGATGACGAAGATCGGCTGATCGAAGTTAATGTCCACGGCTGACGCCCGTTTCTAGAGCCGGGCCTTGGCTGCCAGGCCCTCGCGGACGTCCGCGCCGGCGGTGGCGGCGGCAAACGCCTTCACGGCCTCCTCGGCTTCCTTGCTCAGGTTCTTCGGAACGGCGACGTCGATCGTCACCAGCAGGTCGCCGGTGCCCTTGGAGGTCTTCACGCCGCGGCCCTTGACCCGGAGAGTGCGCCCCGCGGGCGTGCCAGCGGGAACGCGGACCCGGACATGCTCGCCGTCGATCGTGGGAACCTCGATGTCGGCGCCCAGAGCAGCTTCCGCGAAGGTGACCGGCACATGGATGCGGAGGTTGTCGCCGTCGCGCGTGTAAAAGTCGTGGTGTTTGACGTTGACCGTCACCATGAGATCGCCGTTGCCCGCGGGACCGTACTGGCCCTTTCCGCGGACGCGGACCTTCTGGCCGTCCTTGATGCCGGCCGGAACACGGACGTCGATGACTTCTCCGTCCGGCTCGCGCAGGCCGATGGTGGTGCCGCGGATGGAACCGGCGAAGGAGATGCTGGTGGTTGCCGTGCGGTCCGCACCCTTCTGCGGCGCGCGCTGGTACCCGGCAGGACCCCCGGCGCCGCCAAAGCCGCCGCCGAACAGGTCGGCGAACTCGGGCGGGACGCCGCCGGGCGTGCTGAAGCCGCCGGATTGGCGTCCGGCGTTGCCGGTGAAGAGCCCGCCAAAAAGGTCCTCGAAGCCGCCGTTGGCCGTGCTTCCGGCACCGTGCGGAGCGAACCGTGCCCCGCCGCCCATGGCCCGGATGGCGTCATACTGCTGGCGCTCCTCGGGGTCGGACAGCACGGAGTACGCCTCAGAGATGTCCTTGAACTTCTTCTCCGAAGCAGCGTCACCGGAGTTCGTATCCGGGTGGTGCTGGCGCGCGAGCTTCGGCTTGGTCCTTACGGACCAAGCCACCACGCTCCGGCAGGCCCGATGCCACTCCCAGGGCCCATGTTCCGCTTCGCGATCGTGTCAGCTCACCTTATGCAGGGACTGCCACGATAACCTGTGCCGCGCGGAGGACGCGCTCGCCTGACTTGTAGCCGGATCGGAGCACCTGGCTGACGGTGTCAACCTCGATGTCCGCGCCGGGCTGCTGGATGAGGGCCTCGTGGATCGTGGGATCGAATTCCACGCCGGTCTCATCGATGCGCACCAGGCCGTACGTCTTGAGCGCGTTCTCCAGCTTGGCGGCGATCGCGGCGAACGGGCCGTCGGTCAGGTCACCGTGCTGGCGGGCGGCGTCGACGTCGTCGAGCACCGGCAGCAGCGAGTTCAGGACGCCGATGACGGCCATCTCCCCTGCCACGGCACGGTCGCGTTCGACGCGCTTGCGGTAGTTGACGTACTCCGCCTGGAGGCGCAGCAGATCGTTCTTCAGCTCCGCAGCAGCCGCGGCGTCAGTTCCCTGGGCCACGGATTCCTCCGCCGGCACCTCCACCTGGTTGAGGATTTCCTCAGCCTGGGCGAGGGCGTCGCCGTTCGAATCCGCGGAAGCACCAGCCGGATCGGCGGGCTGCTCTCCCTCGGGGTGGCGGGCCTGCCCGGTCACCGGGTCCACCTTGCGGTGGTCCCGGATAACAGGCTCGTCGCGCTGCCCGCCCTGATCCCGGGAAGAGCTGTGCTCTTCTTCGTTACCGTGATGAGGCATGGCTACTTCTTCTCTTCTTCGTCAACGATTTCGGCGTCGACGATATCTTCATCTGAAGAACCTGCCTTGTCGCCGGCGGGGGCGCCTTCGGCACCTGCTGCGCCGGTGGCGCCGTCCGGGGAACCGGCCTGGGCGTAGATGGCTTCGCCGAGCTTGGTCTGGGAAGCCTGCAGCTTCTCAAACGCGGTCTTTACGGCCGCGTCATCGGTGCCTTCGAGTGCCTTCTTGAGGGCGTCGACGTCGGCCTGGACCTCGGTCTTGACCTCTTCGGGCAGCTTGTCCTTGTTGTCCGCGATCAGCTTGTCCACGGAGTAGGCGAGCTGTTCGGCGGTGTTGCGGGTGTCGGTTGCCTCGCGGCGTGCCTTGTCCTCGGCTGCGTGCTCCTCGGCGTCCCGGACCATGCGCTCGATGTCGTCCTTGGAAAGCGCGGTGCCGCCGGTGATGGTCATGGACTGTTCCTTGCCGGTGCCCTTGTCCTTTGCGGAGACGTGCACGATTCCGTTGGCGTCGATGTCGAAGGTGACCTCGATCTGCGGAACGCCGCGCGGGGCCGGAGCGATGCCGGTCAGTTCGAACGTGCCCAGCGGCTTGTTGTCGCGGGTGAATTCACGCTCGCCCTGGAAGACCTGGATGGCCACGGACGGCTGGTTGTCATCCGCCGTGGTGAAGGTCTCGGAACGCTTGGTGGGGATGGCCGTGTTGCGCTCGATCAGGTGCGTCATCACACCGCCCTTGGTTTCAATGCCAAGGGACAGCGGCGTGACGTCGATCAGGAGAACGTCCTTACGTTCGCCCTTGAGCACGCCTGCCTGCAAGGCTGCGCCTACGGCCACAACCTCATCCGGGTTGACGCCCTTGTTCGGCTCCTTGCCGCCGGCCAGTTCCTTCACGAGGTCGTAGACGGCAGGCATACGGGTGGAACCGCCGACGAGCACGATGTGGTCGATGTCGGAGAGCTTGATGCCGGCTTCCTTGATGACGTCGTGGAACGGCTTCTTGGTGCGCTCGAGCAGGTCCTTGGTGAGGTCCTGGAACTTGGCGCGGGTCAGCTGCTCGTCCAGGTGGACGGGGCCGTCGGGGGTGACGGACAGGTACTGGAGGGAGACGTTGGTGCTGGAGGAGGAGGAGAGTTCCTTCTTGGCCTGCTCGGCAGCTTCACGGAGGCGCTGCAGGGCGATCTTGTCCTTGGACAGGTCGATGCCCTTGACCTTGAGCTGGTTCAGCAGGTACTCAACGACGCGGTTGTCCCAGTCATCGCCGCCGAGGCGGTTGTCACCGGCGGTGGCGCGCACCTGGATGGTGGAGAAGTCATCTTCGTCCTTGCCGACTTCCAGCAGGGAGACGTCGAACGTGCCGCCGCCGAGGTCGAAGACCAGGATGAGTTCGTCTTCCTTGCCCTTGTCCAAGCCATAGGCGAGGGCGGCCGCGGTGGGCTCGTTGACGATGCGCAGGACGTTGAGGCCCGCGATTTCGCCGGCCTCCTTGGTGGCCTGGCGCTCGGCATCGTTGAAGTAGGCCGGAACGGTGATCACGGCGTCGGTGACCTTTTCACCGAGGTAGGACTCGGCGTCGTTCTTCAGCTTCATCAGCACGCGTGCGGAGATTTCCTGCGCGGTGTACTTCTTGTCGTCGATCTGCACGCCCCAGTCGGTGCCCATGTGGCGCTTGACGGAGGCGATGGTGCGATCGATGTTGTTGACGGCCTGGCGCTTGGCGATCTCGCCGACCAGGACTTCGCCGGACTTGGAGAACGCAACGACGGACGGCGTGGTGCGGCCACCCTCGGCGTTGGCAATAACGGTGGGCTCGCCACCTTCGAGAACGGAGACGACGGAGTTAGTGGTTCCGAGGTCAATACCTACTGCACGTGACATGTGTTGCTTCCTTCTTTCTTGGAAACTGTGTGGCCCCGATGCTCGAGCATGTACGCCTAGTACTTGGCGTGTCGAATCGGGGCTCGCCCACTCCTTGAGCGATCTGCACTCAACTTTACTCAACGGACGGTTTAAGTCAATCCAAAGTTGAGTCGACTCGGCTCAAGTCTGCCATTTTGGTGGTCGCGCGCAAACAATTGGCCCCCGGTGATCCGCGGAATTTGGCGGAACACCGGGGGCCACGACGACGGCGCGAGCACAGTTTCGCTCTGCGTGAACCTGCTCTGGAGGTGCTTTCGCGGCGGCTCCTAGCCCCCGGCGGAGGTCCCGCCGTCGTCATTCCTCGGAGCGTTGACCTGGCCGTCCGTCAGTCCGTCCTTCACCTCACCGGCGGCGCCCCGCTCCCGCGCGGTTCCGGCGGCGCCGTAGTCGCCCTCGGGATATTCACCCTCTTCTTCGCCGGGGAGCTCCTGGCCCAATGTCCCCGCCTTGCCGTAATCGCCTTCGGAGTATTCGCCTTCTTCGGCCTCCGCAGGCACGTCACCGACCACGCCGGCATCGCCATAGTCACCGGCCGGGTAGTCACCCTTTTCGGCGGCGGCCTCATCGGCCACCACGCCGGCGTCGCCGTAGTCGCCTTCTACGTACTGACCGCTCTCGCCTTCAAGTGCAGGGTTCCTGGAGCTGTTGTGTGTCTTTCCTGCGGTATTGGACTCGCTGTTTTCAGTCATCGCTTGATCACTCCTTGGGAGGACTGGGCGCGTCCGGCCGGACGCACTGGAAGTCTACTCAGATGCGGCGGATGGCAACAGGGCACTGCGGAGGGGTGGCGGGGGTTCAGGGTCCGGCCGGCCGGAAGTGGAAATTGCCCCAGGCGCCAGTGGCGGAGCACCCGTTTTGTTCGGATGCCCCCGCCTTGCCTGTCAGCCGAGATGCAGCGCAGTCCACGAGACTGGCGGCAGAGTGATCGCGACTAGGCCGTCACGGACAGCGACGCTCTTGTTCCGGTTGAGGCCCACGCGGTCTGGATGGTCGAGTGTGTTCTTCGCATAAACATCCACATCGGAAAGCGTTTGAGCATCCAGGACAATAGCGCCGTTCAGAGAAGTTACGTCTATCGTCACGTTCGCTTCTTCGGTTTGGGAGCGGTTGACCAGAAAGACCGCGGTGGTGCGGGTTTCGGCGTCGAAGGTGGCGACCGCGTCGATGAGAGGGACAGTGCCGTAGACCTCCGTACTGTAGCCGTCGGCTTCCAGTTTGACGTCCAGAGCGGCTCCCTTGGCAAGTTTGGAAGTCAACGCGAAAGGGAAGAAAGTGGTCTGCTTCCATGCAGGGCCGCCCGGTTCGGTCATGATGGGGGCGATCACATTCACCAGTTGCGCAAGGGAGGCCGACGCGACCCTGTCTGCGTGTTTAAGCAGCGAGATCAACAGGTTGCCGAAAACGACGGCATCGGCGACGGAGTATGCATCCTCAAGCAGCCGCGGCGCCGTGGGCCAGTTATCGATTCCTTCGATTTTATCGACCTGCTGGAATCGCTCGAGGTACCAGACGTTCCATTCGTCAAAGGAAATGTTGATGGTCTTGGAGCTGCCGTTGACTGCCTTGACGTGGTCGGCCGTTGCAACCACAGATTCGATGAAGTGGTCCATGTCGGAGGCGGAGGCAAGGAAGGAGCCCAGGTCCCCGTTCTTCTCTTCGTAGTAGGCGTGGCAGGAGATGTAGTCGACGTCTTCGTATGCGTGGGTTAGGACAACTCGTTCCCATTCGCCGAAGGTGGGCATGTGGGCGCTGGATGAGCCGCAGACGACGAGTTCAACTGACGGGTCGAGCTGCCTCATGGCCTTTGCTGTCTGGGACGCGATCTTGCCGTAGTCATCAGCTGAGCGGTGCCCCAACTGCCAAGGGCCGTCCATTTCGTTTCCAAGGCACCACATCTTGATGCCGAAGGGTTCCTTGCGGCCGTTGGCTGCCCGGCGCTCGGACAGTTCCGTTCCGGAACTGATGTTTGTGTATTCCAGGAGGTCGAGGGCTTCCAGGGTGCCTCGGGTGCCGAGGTTGACGGCGAGCATCAGCTCGCTGCCTACCTTCTCCAGCCAGGAGCCGAACTCGTGCAGACCGACTTCATTAGTTTCGGTCGAGTGCCAGGCCAGATCAAGGCGGCGGGGACGCTGGTCCTTGGGCCCCACACTGTCCTCCCAGCGGAATCCGGAGACGAAGTTGCCGCCGGGGTAACGGATTGCGGAGACACCGAGTTCCTTGACGAGCCGGATGACGTCCGTGCGGAATCCGTCGGCATCTGCACTGGGGTGGTCGGGTTCATAGATTCCGTCGTAGACACAGCGGCCGAGATGTTCAACGAACGAGCCGAACAGGCGGGGATTGACGGGGCCCACGGCGAACTGCGGGTCGATGGTAAGGCGTGCGGAAACCATAGTTTTCTTTCAGGTAAGGGGAAGCACGGAACGGTACGCCGTGCTTAGCGACGACGTTCTATTTGAGGCTGCCGAGGGACAAGCCGCCTTGCCAGTACTTTTGCAGGGTCAGGAAGGCGACGACGAGAGGGATGATGGAGACGAAGGAGCCGACGATGATGAGGCTCCAGAGGGAATGACCGCCGCCGTTATTGGACGAAGCCAGTTGCTCCCAGAGCCCAATGCCAACTGTGAGCGGGTAGAGCTTTTCAGTGGACAGCATGGCCAGGGGCAGGAAGTAGTTATTCCACGTCCCAACTATGGAAAGCAGGAGAACTGTCACAAGAGCGGGGCGCAGCAGGGGGAGAGCCACCTGAAAGAAGGTGCGGAGCTCGCCGGCACCATCCACCCGGGCCGCGTCCAGCAGCTCGTCCGGCACGGCCTCGGCGGTGTAAACGCGCATGAGGTAAACGCCGAAAGGGCTCAGCAGCGATGGCAGGATGACGGCCCATACCGTGTCCGTCAGCTTGAGGTTGGACAGCAGGATAAAGGTGGGGATAACCAGGGCAGTCATCGGGACCATGACCGCGCCCAGCAGCAACGAGAAGGTCAAGTTTCGTCCCGGAAACCTATACTTCGCGAAGCCGTAGCCCGCCAGTACTGAGATCGCGGTGGCCCCCAGCCCGCCGCTAACGGCATATAGCAGTGAATTGCCCAGCCATCGCAGGTACTCTCCGCCGTTGTACGTGAAAAGGTCCTGAAGGTTGGCCACCAGGTTGAAGTTCTTGTCGAACCACATGGCGCCGGAGGAGCCGGCAAAAAGACCCTCCGTGTCCTTCGTGCTCGCCACGAAGAGCCACCAGATAGGGACCAGGAAATACAGAACCAAAACTCCCAGAAACACATGGGCCACCACGTTTCGACGCGGCTTGGGTCGCCGGGCCAGGGCGGGGACGCTGGTCGTGACTGCAGTCATGAGAGGGTGCTCCCTTTTTTACGGGTGGCGAACATGAAGGCATACACGGCGATAAAGACGATGATGCCGAGGGAAAAGGAAATGGCAGACGCGTAGTTGAACTGGGCGTAGCCGAAGGCCAGGTTGAATGCATAGATGTTGGGCGTGAAGTCCGGCGTGATACTCCCGTTGGCGACCGGGCCGAGGATCTGCGGCTCGGAGAAGAACTGGAGGGTTCCGATCAGAGCAAAAATAAGAATCAGCACGAGCGCAGATGACACCATGGGCACTTTGATCCGGAAGGCCACCTGCCAGGTGGAAGCACCGTCTATCTTGGCCGCCTCATACAGGGAAGGGTCGATTCCCTGCAGGGCCGCGTACACGATAATCATGTAGTACCCGGCCCACTGCCAGGTAACCACGTTCAGCAGTCCGTAGAAGACGTTGTCCTGGCTGAGAAGGAACGGTGCTGAAGCGTGAAAAAGGGAGAACACTTGCTGCATCGGTCCGAACGAGGGACTGTAGAGGAACCCCCACATGAGCGCGCCTATGACGGCCGGCACCGCATACGGCAGGAAGATCATCAGCCGGGAGAACTTGGCCAGTCGTGTCGTGAGGTGGTCCAGGACGAGGGCCGCGGCCAGCGAGACGGCCATTTGCACCGGTATCAGAACTAAGGAAAAACGGACTACGAACCCTACGCCCTTCAGGAATTGCGGATCCGAGAAGGCGTGAAAATAGTTCTCCAGCCCGCTAAATCGCGTACCGGTTGCCAGGCCCTTGGTAAACAGGCTCAGGTAAAGGGCGTAGGCCAGGGGGGCGAGGAGGAACGCGACGAAAACTAACCCGAAGGGGGCAATGAAGAGCCACCCCGTCCGCGCCCTCCGTGCCATCACCGTCTGGATACGGGGAGCCCGTTTGCTGTCCACCTGCTCCGGGCGAGCCGGTAGTTCCTGTGGAGAATCTTGCGGCAAGGGTGTCACCGTTGACCCGTGAACTGCCATGATCTGTCCTGCGTCTTTCTATCGGTCGATCCGGCCTGCTCCGCCAACCATCAGGTCCCCGGAGCAGGCCCGGCTGCTAGTTGACTGTGAATCCCTGGCTCTTCGCGTAGTTCACCATGGTGTTCTGCAGCTCGCTGGCCGCCTCGTCTCCGGTGACTTTGCCTGAATTGATCTTGACCGTCTCGGCCTGCAGTTGCGCGTAGTAGTAGACGGTGAACGGGCTGTAGCTGAAGCCCTTGTAGGAGTTCTCGGCTGGAATATAGATGTCCTTGTTGGCCGTCTGGCCGCTAAAGAAATCGACGCGGTTGTTGATGAACGCAGCCGACCTCAGCACGTTCTGGTTCAGGGGAAAGATGGTCTGGGTCTTCCAGCCATCTGTGAGCGACGCGTCGTCGGCATAGAGGCCTTTGGCCACTTCGGCAGCCAGCTTCTTGTCTCCTGCTTGTGAAGTGACCGCAAAAGTTGATCCTCCCCAGTTCACAGAAACGGGGTTGCTGGCATCCCATTGCGGAAGGGCTGCCACGGCGAACGTGCCCTTCTCTTTTCCTTTACCCACGCCCGAGCCGGTCAGATATCCCGGTGCCCACGCGGCGGAAACATACGTCGCGTATTTGCCGCCGACCATGCCTGAAATGTAGTCGGTGGTGAACTGGTCCTGCGTCCCCACAAGGCCTTTCTTGACGAGCCCGGCCCAGTAGTTCAGCACGTCCTTCGCCGGCTGGCTATCCAGCTGGATTGAAATCTTCTTTTGATCCGCCAAGTCGTACGTGAACGGAACCGCGCCCTTTTGGGCCATGAGCGCGGTCAGGGCGGCCGGCACGTTGCTCCCCAGGTCACCGAAGGCTGGCCCGCCGGCGTCCTTGACCTTCTGGGCCGCCGTCTCGTACTCAGCCCAGGTGGTCGGCGGCTTGATGCCGTACTTGTCGAGCACGTCCTTGCGGTAAATCATTGCCATCGGGCCGCCGTCGACGGGGATGGCGTAAACAGAGCCTCCTTGCGAGACGTCCTTCCAGGAGCCGTCGCTGAAGTTCTTCTTCACATCAGCTGCGCCGTACGGGCTGAGGTCCACCAATGCATTCTGCAGCTCGAAGCCTGTTAGCTGGTCGGCTTCGAGCATGATCACATCGGGTGCACCCTTGCCGGCTTGGATGGCGGTCTGGAATTTCGCATACTCCGGGGCTCCTTGCCCGGCGACAGTCCAGCAGACCTGCACATCCGTGTGGGAGTTGTTGAAATTGTCGACCACCTTGGCCATGTTCGGATACCACGCCCAGACGGAGACCTTAGGAGCATCCGCGTGGACAATCTTGTTGGTGCAACTGGTGGTGCTGGCGCTTTCGGTAGCGGCCTCACCGGAGCTGCAGGCGGAGAGGCTCGCCGCCAGGGCGACCGTCGACAATGCTGCCGCGACTGTTTTCTTGTTCACGTAGGGGTCCCTTCGGTGCTGCAGGTTCTGGACTTCATCGTCTGAAGCGGAAGGCTCCACGCTTGCCTGTCCAGCGGGGACGTTGGACTGCCCGGGAAGGGCTTGGGTAAGACCTGGAGCAGGCTCCGCCAGCTTTTACATCGATGTATGTAATCGTTGTAAATCCATATTGGTGTGATGCGGCTTACAAGTCAAGACTTAACTTTCGGGGAAAGAGGCCCCGGACTCCCCCGTGGATCCACGGGGGACAATTCTGAACGAAGCCTCAAACTCCCGCGGAGCAATGTCCGCAGCTTCGCCGTTTATCCGCTCAAGCAGCATGCGCACGGCCGTCTCGGCAATTTGGGGGCGTCCGGGGTCCACGGTTGACAGCGTTGGCAGGGAGTAGCGTGTCTCGTCGATGTCGTCGAAGCCGATGATGGCTACATCGTCGGGGACCTTCAGGCCAGCGTATTGCAGCACGCTCATCGCTCCCAGGGCGATGGAGTCGTTGAATGCCACCACGCCGTCGAAGGTGACACCGGACGCTAATACCTGCCGCATCGCGTGGGCACCGTCGGACCGATGCCAGGTCTGGACGTCGACAACGAGCTCCTCTCGGTAGGGCAGTCCCGCTCGTTTCAGGGCCCGGCGGTAGCCCTCGAGACGCAGCCCGGCTGAACCGATCACTTCGTTGCGGTGGGCTCCAAAGGCAAGAGGCCGGCTGCGTCCGAGTTCAAGGAGATGCCCGGTGGCTGCCTCGGACGCCTCGACGTTCTGCATGGTGACGTGGTCTGCAGGCCCGTTAAAGATACGTTCACCGAGCAGGACAATCGGGGTCGGGATATCTATAAGGCCCACGTCCTCCTGGCCGAGGCCGAGCACGCTATACAGGACGCCATCGACCATCCTCATGCGCGGGCCATGGAGGATTTCGAGTTCGCGGTCCCGCTCCCCACCGCTTTGCTCGATGATCACCGCCTGGCCCCTCTTGGAGGCCGCTGTCATCACCGCGTCTGCCAGCTCAGCAAAATATGCGTTCTTCAGGTCAGGAATGATGAGGCTAATCACGCCGGTCCGGCCAGAACGGAGTCCGCGCGCAGAGAGATTGGGCTGGTAGCCCAGGTTCTCGATCGCCAAGAGAACTCGCCTGCGCGTCTCCGGCTTGATGTTTGGGTGATCGTTGATCACATTTGACACCGTCTTGATTGACACGGACGCCACCTGAGCCACGTCGCGCATGGTGATCGCCATGTCATCCTTCCCGCCAAACAAATGCCCGCCTCTCCTCCCGAGGTTACATCGTTGGAACGCTCGGCGTACCGAGCGCGCCGGCGTCGCTTCGCTGCGGCCCAGCAGGTCGAGCCGGGGCGCTCTCCAAGGCTGAGGGAGGAAGAGATGATCGCTTTCTGCAGGCGCAGTCTGAAATATTGGGACTGCTACTTCTCTTCCAATCGAATTGTGTTGCCACGAAAGGCCTGGAGCCATGTCAGAAGAACTCTTTGCGGTGACTGGAGCAGGTCCTGTGGGGTGGACGGTTGCCGAACAGCTGGCAGCCCAGGGCAAAAGGGTCCGCGTGCTGACACGGTCCGCCAGTGGCCCCGAACATCCGCTGGTGGAAAGGCTGTCCGTGGATGTCTCGGACCGGGCTTTGGTGGCGCAGTCCATGCGCGGTGCCACAGCGGCCTTCCACTGCATTCACGGTTCCGCGTACAGTGCCAGGGCCTGGGAGCAGGAACTTCCCATGGCCGAACAGGCTCTCCTGGCAGCCGCCGGCGAGGCGGGCGCCGTCGTCGTCTTTCCCGAAAGTCTCTACTCGTACACCGAGCCTGACCGCGTCATGGTTGAGGACAGCCCGCGCGCAGCAAGCGGCGGCAAGCGCGGAGTGCGGACGGCGCTGCTCGAGGCACGGCAGGCGAGCGCAACCGGCACGGTCAGTGTGGTTGCCGGCGACTTTTTCGGACCCAGAGTGCGGATGTCCCACGCTGGTGAGCGGATGGTGCCCGCAATCCTTTCGGGCCGCAGGCTCCGCGTGGTGGGCAGCGCGGACCAGCCGCATTCGTTCACGTACGTCCCCGATCTCGCGGCGGCCATGATCAAGGCAGCGCAGAATCCCGTGTTGTGGAACCGTGTGCTGCATGCCCCCACCAATCCGGCCCTGACGCAGCGGGAGCTTGCCGCCGCGTTCGCTGAGGCCGCCGGAATGCCGCGGCCAAAGGTCGGCGCCCTGCCGGGCTGGGTGCTGCGTACCGTAGGCCTGTTTTCCGCCGACATCCGGGAGCTCGGCGAGACGCTCTACCAGTTCCAGCGACCGTTCGTGATGGATTCCGGGGCCAGCGAGGCAGCCCTGGACCTTCGCCCCACTCCCCTGGCGGCCGCGGCCAAGGCAACTGTGGAGTGGTGGCGCGCGGAGAACTCCACTGCGCCCACGCCCCGCTGACGCCCTGCCGGCGTTTGGTCACGCCGGCCTGCCGGCTTGACCAAACCGGCCTGGGCCTAACGGACGCCGGCTTCTCGGGTTCCGGCTTCTCGGGTCCCGGCCCCGTCCGGAAGCTCGCCCACGGAAGCCGGCTCCGGGCGGCCCAGCCTGCCGGGCCACCAGATCCGCCTGCCGAGGTCGTAAGCCAGGGCGGGGACCAGCAGGGAGCGGACCAGCACCGTGTCCAGCAGCACCCCGAACGCCACGATGAACGCGAGCTGCACCAGGAACATGATCGGGATGACTCCCAGGGCGGCGAACGTCGCCGCGAGCACCACGCCCGCGGAGGTGATCACCCCGCCGGTCACGCCCAGCCCGCGCAGAATACCGGCATTGGTGCCGTGTTTCAGCGACTCCTCGCGGACCCGGCTCATGAGGAAGATGTTGTAGTCCACGCCGAGTGCCACAAGGAACACGAAGCCGAACAGCGGCACCGTGGCGTCGGCTCCGGGGAACCCGAGGATGTTGTTGAACACCAGGGCCGAGACTCCCATGGCCGCCGCATACGAAAGGACCACCGAGGCCACCAGCAGGACGGGCGCCAGGACGGAGCGGAGCAGGAGCATCAGGATGACCAGAATGACGCCGAGCACCACGGGGATGATGGTGGCGAGGTCCCGCTGTGCGGTGGTGTTGGTGTCCAGGGCCGTGGCCGTTACGCCCCCAACCAAAGCTCCCGGGTCCACGGCCCCGACGCTTTCACGCAGTTTCAGCACGGCCTTCTCAGCGTCGGTCGAGTCTGCCGCGAAGTCCAGGGTGGCGTTGAGCAACACTTTCCCGCCGCGGACGGCCGGTACGGACGGCGATCCCGGCGCTCCGGTGATCGGCACAGTGCCGTCAGCCAGGAGGTAGGCGTTCCCCACGCCGTCGGACGCTTTCACAGTCTCCAGCACTCTGCCGGCTTTGGCCTCAGCTGCCACGATCAGGGCCGGGCTGCCGCTCCCGGCATCGAAGTGGCGGGCCAGGGCGTCCTGCCCGTCGACGGCATTGGAGGCGCTGAGAATAACGTCGGTCTGAGGGACGCCATTGGCTTTGAGCTGCAGCAGACCTGCCGACGCGGCCAGCAGCAACAGGACCGAAGCCACCCAGACCGTCCGCGGACGCCGGGACACCAGCGATCCAGTGGCGCGCCACAGCCCCTTCTGGCCTTCGAGCCCGGTCACCAGGACTGGCTCGCGCTCCCCTTCCGGCATCAGCCTGGGGCGGAAGGGCCAGAACGCGGTGCGGCCGAGCAGAGCCAGCAGCGCCGGCAGCAGGGTCAGTGCGGCCACGAGCGCGCAGAGGATCCCGGCGGCGGCGACCGGGCCGAGGGCCTTGTTGGAATTGAGGTCGGAGAACAGCAGGCACAGCAGGGCGATGATCACCGTGGCTCCGGACGCAAAGATCGGTTCGAACGAGGCCCTCCAGGCGGTGAGGACCGCGGCGGTCCGGTTGGTCGTGTGGGTCAGCGCCTCGCGGAACCTTGCCACGTAAAGCAGCGCATAGTCCGTGGCGGCTCCAATCACCAGGATGGACAGAATTCCTTGGCTCTGGCCGTTGAGTTGGATCCAGCCGAGCTTCGCCATGCCGAACACCAGCAGGATGGCGGCGCACAACGCAAAGACCGATGTGAGCAGCACGGCAAGCGGAAGCAGCAGCGACCGGTAGACGATCAGGAGAATTGCAAATACCGCCCCCAGTGCCACAAGCAGCAGGATGCCGTCGATGCCGGCGAAGGCGCCGGCCAGGTCCGCTGTCAGTCCGGCGGGCCCCGTGATGAAGGTCCGCATGCCGGCCGGGGCCCCGGCTATGACCTCGTTCCGCAGCTCTTGGACCACGTCCTTCACCTCGCCGGCGGACGGGATGGGCACCACGAGCTGGACCGCTTTCTGGTCGCTGGACGGGATTGGGCCAATCACGGCGCTGCCCGCTTTGAGCGCCTCCAGCTTGCCTTTGAGCTCAGCCGCCTCGCCCAGCTGGGCCGGGGTGAAGGCGGCGTCGCTTTCGATGACCACGACGGCGGGAATCTCGCGCGAATCCCGGAACTTTTCCTGCCAGCCCTGGGCCTTGGTGGCTTCCGCTCCGGCCGGCAGGAACGATGCCTGGTCATTTGACGAGATCTCATCCAGCCGGCCAAAAGTCGGCCCGCCTACGCCGGCGACGGCGAGCCATGCGGAGACGAGGAAAACGGGGATGAGCCAGCGCAGCCAGAACGGGGCGCGGGGCTTCCTGTGGGATGGCTGCTTCATGGGGTCCTTCTTCGGGAACGGGGACCAACGGAATCCGGCGGAGTAGAATAGATCCATCATAGACTATCTCTACGATGGAGATACATAGCCGGAAGGATTGCCGACCAGGATAACGGGACCGCTGGAGTAAACTCCGGAAGGCATGAAATTGGAGAGGGAAGCCAACGTGACCGAAGATCCAGCGGCCTCAAATCCCGCCGGTCTGCCCGGCCAGTCTGACCACTCGGGCTTGCCTGAGCACTCGGGCCTGCCCGGCGCACCCCCCCTGGTGCGGCTGCTCCAGGAATTCACCTTGGAGGCCAACCGGTATGTGGATGCTGCCGGAGGCCGCAACGACATGCACCGCACCGACCTCAATGCGCTGGCCGTCATCATGCGGCATTCAGCCGCGGACCAGGTGGTCACCCCGGGCACCCTGCGGAAAGAACTCAACCTGAGCTCGCCGGCCACCACCGCCCTGATCGACAGGCTGTGCGGTTCAGGGCATCTGGTCCGCGAGCGCCAGGGCCAGGACCGCCGGCAGGTCCAGCTGCGGATGACGGACAAGGCCTACCGGGACGGCAGCGCCATGTTCCTCCCGCTGGCGCGGCAGATGGGCTCGGCGATGGCAGAGTTCAGCGCAGAAGAGCTGGTGACCGTGACACGGTTCTTGAACTCGATGATCAATGCCACCGTCCGCGCCGGCCGGGAAGCCTCGGAAAAGGAGTAGCGTTTCCCTATGAGTGAGCAGCAGCCGCACGACGTGTACACGCACGGCCACCATGAGTCAGTGATCCGCGCCCACGCCTCCCGGACGGCCGAGAATTCCGCGGCCTTCGTGATCCCGTACCTCACCCCCGGAGTCACCGTGCTGGACGTGGGCTGCGGGCCGGGAAGCATCACGTGCGACTTCGCCGGACTGGTGGCCCCCGGAACCGTTACGGGACTGGACCGTTCCCAGGACGTGATCACCCACGCCCGCGAGCTGGCGGCAGACCGGGGTGTTGCGAACGTCGACTTCGTGGCCGGCAACATCTACGACCTCGACTTCGAGGACGACACATTCGATGTAGTCCACGCGCACCAGGTGCTGCAGCATCTGACCGATCCCGTGGGGGCGCTGCGGGAAATGAGGAGGGTGGCCAAGCCGGGCGGCATCGTGGCGGTCCGCGACGCCGACTTCCACGGCATGAGCTGGTACCCGGCCATCCCCGAACTGGACGAATGGATGGAGCTGTACCAGCGGATCGCGCGGCGAAACGGGGCCGAACCCGACGCCGGACGCCGCCTGGTCTCCTGGGCGCAGGCCGCCGGCTTTACGGATGTGGCGCCCACCAGCAGCAACTGGCTCTACGCCACCGGGCAGCAGCGCCGCTGGCAGGCCCGCGTCTGGGGGGAACGGGTGCTGCACTCGGCCTTCGCTGAGCAGGCCCTCGAATACGGCTTCGCCCAGGAAGCAGACCTGACCCGCATCTCCGCCGGCTGGCACCGCTGGGGCTCCACGGACGACGGCTGGTTCCTCATCCCCAACGGCGAGGTCATCGCGCGGGCCTAGGTTTTTTCCGCGCCCGGAATCCCGCACTAAGATTGGTTGGTGCAATTCTCCCTCTGGCTGGCCCTCGCGGGTGCCGGCGTCCTCATCAGCTTCACTCCTGGCGCAGGCGCCATCAACACCATGAGCAACTCGCTAAATTCCGGGTTCCGGCGCTCCATCTGGGGAATCCTCGGCCAGCAGGCGGCCCTGATCGTTCATGTGGTCATCGTGGCGCTCGGCGTCGGAGTCCTGGTGGCAGGATCGCCCGTTGCCTTCAACGTCATCCGCTACGCCGGCGCCGCCTACCTGGTCTACCTGGGCATCCGCCAGTTCCTGCACAAGCCGGACCTTGACCAGGAGAAGGCGGCCGCACTTCGGAACGAGCCAGCCTGGTCCATGTTCCGCCGCGGCCTCTGGGTCAACCTGCTCAACCCCAAGGCCATCGTGTTCTTCCTCGCGTTCATGCCTCAGTTCATTCTCCCCGAACGGCCGCTGTTGGCGCAGTACATGGTCCTCACTGCCACCGTGGTGGCGATCGACATCCTGGTGATGTGGTTCTTCTTCGCGGCGGCCGCGAAGTCGTTCCAGCGTTTCACGCACAACGCCCACGGGCAGAAGGTCCTGAACAGGGTTTTCGGCGTCCTGTTCGTGGCCGTGGGCATCCTTTTGGCGCTGATCCACTAAACGAAATGTTTTGAACAATAAGGCTGCTTACTAGCCAAGTGCCGCCGGCATCCCCCATGCTTAGCAGCATGCCCTCAACGTCGAGCCCCTACCGGATCATCGCGGTGTGCACTGGCAACATCTGCCGGTCCCCGATGGCGGAGCTGATGCTGGCGGAGGCCTTCGCAGCGGCAGGGCTCGCCGATGCTGCCGTCGTGGACTCCGCCGGAACCACCGCCTATGAGGCAGGACGCCCCATCGACCCCCGGGCCGCGAGGAAACTGAGGGCCCACAATCTCATCTCCGACCGGCACATCGCCCGGGAATGGCGCCCCGAGTGGTACACGGAACGAGACCTGATCCTGGCCCTGGACGTGGACCACTATGGCTGGCTCCGGGCCTCGGCCCCCGACCGGGAGACCGGGGAGAAAATCCGAATGCTGCGCAGTTTTGATCCCGCCCTCGAATCGAAGGACCCCCTGGACCAAGGCATCGAAGACCCCTGGTACGGGGATCACAGCGACTTTGAGTCGGTGTGGGACCAGGTCCAGGCGGCCGTGCCCGGCATCGTGCAGTTTGTCCGTGCGGCGATCGCAGAAGAACAGGCCCTACTCGAGGTTCAGAACAGCCAGCAGGTACGCTCTATTTCATGACCCCCGCACCTGTGATCATCGCCATTGATGGGCGGTCGGGCGCAGGCAAAACCACGCTGGCCATTGAACTCGCGGCACGGCTGCGGAACCACCACAAAGTCGCGCTGTTCCATCTTGAGGACATCTACCCCGGCTGGAACGGGCTCGCCGCGGGCGTTGAACGCTACGTCACCACCGTGCTGTCGCCGCTGCGGCGGGGAGAACCGGCAACGTGGGTCAGTTGGGACTGGGAAAGGCATTACGACGGCGATGCCCGGGTCACGCTGCCCGCCGAGATTGTCATCGTGGAGGGGGTGGGGGCTGCCGCGGCGGCGGCCAGGCCCCTGCTGGACGCAGTCATCTGGGCTGATTCGCCGGACCACGAACGCCGCACCCGCGCCCTGGAACGCGACGGCCAAACGTACGAGCCGTACTGGGAACAGTGGGCCGCACAGGAATCGGAGCTCCTCGCCTCGGACAACGTGCGGGACCACGCAGACATCCGGGTCCTCAACCTGGCCGACGACACCGCCCCGGCAGACGTCCTGCAGGCGCTCACCTACCTTCCGGCCCTCGCCACCGCGCTGGTCCCCGAACTCTCGGCGCGCCGGGGTCTCCGGCTCCTGGCCGAGCGCATCGAGGCCAGGCCGGACGCGGCGGCCCTCTTCCAGTCCATGTACGGGACATCTGCGAATGCCGTCTGGCTCGATTCCTCGCTGGTCCCGCCCACCCCAGAAGACTGGCTGAGCGTCAGGACGCCCGCCGCGGAGCGCAGCCGGTTCAGCATTCTGGCGGACGACGGCGGCACGTTCGGGCAGTCGGCACGGCACACTTCGGGGACCAACCGGATCACCGCAGGGTCTGCCACCGCCGAAGTGCCCGGCCAGTTCTTCCGGTGGCTGGAGACCGTGTGGGGCCGGAAAGCGGTCCGCGGCCCCGAGGGCTATCCCTGTGATTTCACCCTGGGCTGGCTTGGCTGCCTGGGCTACGAACTCAAGCGTGAAACCGGCGGCTCCGACGTCCCGGCAGATACCCCGGACGCGGCGTTGATTTTCGCCGGGCGGGCCGTGGTCCTTGACCACGCCGAGGGCGCCGCCTGGCTGCTCGCGCTCGATGCCCCCGACGCAGCAGTCTGGCTCGCCAATGCCCGCGCCTCGGTGGCCGCTGCGGCCGGCACCCCCACCAGCGCCGGCTCCCCCAGTAGCGTCGTCGGGCGGTTTCCTGCCCCAACGTTTACCAGCCGCGACACCGAGGACGCCTACAAGCGCAAGATCGCCGACGCCCAGCATGAGATCTCGGAGGGGAATTCGTACGAGGTATGCCTCACCACGGCCCTCACCGCCGAGGTGCCCGCAATTGCGCTCGACCCCTGGCCCACATACCTTGCGTTGCGCAAGAGGAACCCGGCACCGTTCGCGAGCTACCTGCGGTTCAGCGGGCTGACGGTGGCGAGCACGTCCCCGGAGCGTTTCCTGCGGATAGCGTCCGACGGCGGCATGCGCGCCGAACCGATTAAGGGCACCCGCCGCCGGGCTGCCGATCCCGAGCAAGACGCGGCGCTGCGGCACGATCTGGAGAGCTCGCTGAAGGACCGTGCCGAAAACATCATGATCGTCGACCTGCTCCGGAACGATCTCAGCCACTTCGCGGTGCCGGGTTCAGTGACCGTCAGCCGGCTGTGCGAGATCGAAAGCTACGCCACGGTCCACCAGCTCGTGAGCACCATCGACGCCCAGCTCCTTCCGGGATCGCCCCGGGCTGAAGCCGTGGCTGCGTGCTTCCCGGCCGGCTCGATGACCGGGGCGCCGAAGATCAGCACCATGGCCATCCTGGACCGGCTCGAGGAAGCTCCGCGGGGCGTCTACTCCGGCGCGATCGGGTACTTTTCACTCAACGGGGCCACGGACCTGGCGGTCGCCATCCGGACGCTGGTGATCCAGGCAGACGGCGAAGCTGGCGCCCAGGCTGCCGGCGGGACCGCTGCCGGCCTGGCCCGCACTGCAGGGGAGCCGACGGCGAAACTCAGTCTCGGCGTCGGCGGCGCCATCACGGCGGATTCAGCAGCGCAGGAGGAATACGAGGAGATTCGCACCAAGGCGTTCGGCGTGCTTTCCGCGCTGGGCTCCCACTTCCCCGGCTGATCCCCCGGGCTATCTACTGAACTGTTGCCGTTAGCCTGGCCACGTTGTCCACGTACCTCGCGGCCAGGGGCCGGCGCATCCAATCCTCGAGATTGAGTTCGTGCGAGATGTCACGGTACGTGTCCTCCACCGCACGCATGCTGTTCACGATCTCCGTCCCGAGCAACATCACCGACACCTCCATGTTCAGCGAGAAGGATCGCATGTCCATGTTGCTGGAGCCGAGGACGGCCACTTCGTCGTCGATGGTGAAGTGCTTGGCATGCAGCACGAAGGGCGCCTTGTAGAGGTAGATCCTCACGCCCGCCTCGAGCAGCGCCTTGTAGTACGACTGCTGAGCGTGGTGGACCAGGAACTGGTCGCCCTTTTCGGAGACAAAGAGTTCGACGTCGACGCCACGCTGCGACGCGGTGGTGATCGCATAAAGGAGTGAGTCGTCCGGCACAAAGTACGGGCTGCAGATGGAGATCCGGTGCTGGGCCGAGTAGATGAGCGTGTTGAACAGCCGGAGATTGTTTTCCGTGCTGAACCCGGGGCCGCTGGGAACCACCTGCGCCGTGACGGTGCCGGGTGAGGTCTCGGCGGGAAGCTCCAGCTGGGCCTGCAGCTGGGCTTCCAGCGACTCGTCCGTCTCGCTGAGCCAGTCGGTGGCGAAGACGACGTTGAGAGTGGGCACGATGGGGCCGCGCAGCCGGGCCATCAGTTCCACCCATTCACGCCCCACCTTGCGGTGCTTGGGGTTGTTGTAGGACGGCTCGATCAGGTTCTGCGATCCGGTGAACGCCACTTCGCCGTCAATCACCATGATCTTGCGGTGGTTCCGCAGGTCCGGCCGGCGCCACTGGCCGTGGATGGGCAGCAGCGGGAGCATCCGCCGCCACTGGATCCGGCTGGCCCTGAGGCGCTTGAGGAGCTTGCGGTAGCCCCTGACCCGAAGGGTGCCGATGTGGTCAAAGAGCACGCGGACTTCGACGCCGCGGTCGGCCGCCTCTTCCAGCGCAGTGAGCAGGTCATCCGTCACGTGGTCTGTGCTCATGATGTAGAACTCGGCGTTGATGAACCTTTTGGCTTTCCGGACGTCCTCGGTCATGGCCCTGATGGAGTCCGGGTAGCCGGGAATCAGCTCCACCGAGTTGCCGTCCACCATGGGAATCGAGCCCAGCCGGCGGTTCAGTTCGGCGGCGGACTGCACCCACTCGGGCCCAGAGTAGTCGCTTCCGACGTCGGACAGCACCGAGGTGCGTGCCCGCACCCTTTCGCTGACCAGCTGCTGCTGCTCCACTCGGCGCCGGGACAGCCGGAAGTTGCCAAAGAGCAGGAAAAGGATCAGGCCCACGGCCGGCACGAAGAAAATGCCCAGCAGCCACGCCATGGCGGTGGTGGGCCGGCGGTTGCCGGGGATGATGCCTACGGCGAGCACGCGGATGATGAAGTCGGCGGTGCCCAGCAGCAGGATCAACCAGGACGGCAAGGTTCCGGCAAGCGGAAATGGCCACAACACAGGTGAAACCTCCAGTATGTCTTGCCCTCGGAGGCATTCCGGAAGGGACGGTCCAGCACAGCCTATCGGGGACGGCCCGCACTAAGCTTGAGGCATGACTTCTCCTGCCTCCGCCACCGTGCTGGTATTCCTCGACCCGGACTATGAATACGGCCGGATTGCCGACCCCGCGCAGCCGCAGCTGATGGCCACCGACCAAGGAGCCACGCGCGGCGACGGCGTTTTCGAGTCCATGCTCGCCGTGGCAGGCCGGACCCGCAAGATCCAGGCGCATCTGGACCGCCTGGGCGGCTCTGCACGGGCCCTGGACCTTGAAATCCCCGGCCAGGAGACCTGGCGGCGGGCCATCGAGACGGGCGTCGCGGCGTTCCGTTCCGACAACCCCGCGGCGTCGCCCGAGGAGGACGAGGCCGTGGTCAAGCTCCTGGTAACGCGCGGAGCGGAGGGCGCCTCCGCCCCCACCTGCTGGGTCCAGGTGTCGGCTGTGGCCGCCGCCGGACGCCGGCAGCGCGAGGCGGGCATCGACGTCATCCTGTTGGACCGGGGCTACGACAGTGACGTCGCCGAACGCGCCCCGTGGCTGCTGCTCGGCGCCAAGACGCTCTCCTACGCCGTGAATATGGCCGCCCTGCGCCACGCCCACAAGCAGGGCGCCGACGACGTCATCTTCACATCGTCAGACGGCCGTGTGCTGGAGGGCCCGACGTCGACCGTTCTGCTGGCGCACGTCGAAACGTCCGACGACGGCGAAACGGCCAAGCGGCTCATCACACCCCAGCTGGACAGCGGCATCCTCGCCGGTACCTCCCAGGGGGCGCTGTTCGCGGCCGCCAAGGCGGCCGGCTGGGAGCTGGGCTACGGCCCGCTGGAGCCCCAGGACCTGTTTGACGCTGACGCCGTCTGGCTGATTTCCAGCATCAGGCTGCTGGCGCCGGTGAACCACATCGACGGCAAAGAGATCGGCACGCCGGCACTGCGGAAGCAGTTGACCGCCGAGCTCAACGAGCTGTTCGCCGGGATCGAGTAAACGCCCGCCGGCGGTTGTGGTGCTGGCCGGCCTGGAGGAAAATAGCGAACCATGGCCAGCACAGTGGAAATCAACGGGCACCCGACATGGGTCGAGGACCAAGGCGGGTCAGGCACACCGCTCCTGCTGCTGCACGGGGGCCTCAGCAACAGCGACGAGCTGCTCAACAGCATCGGGCCGGGCCTTTCCGAAAGCTTCCGCGTTGTCGCCTTCGACCGCCGCGGCCACGGATACACGGCCGACACCGACGCCGACTTCCACTACGCCGGCATGGCGGCCGAAACCATCGGTGTGCTGGAAAATGTCGTGGAGGGCTCGGCCCACCTGGTGGGGTGGAGCGACGGCGGGATCATCGCCCTGCTCGTCGCCTTGCAGCGGCCCGATCTGGTGCGGAAGCTCGTGGTCATCGGGGCGAACTTCCACTACGACGGCATGGTTCCCGTGGAGATGGATCCCGATTCGCCGATGGCGCAGGAACTGGGCAAGGCCTACATCGAACGCTCCCCTGACGGAGCGGGGCACCTGGCTGAGGTCGTCAACAAGAGTTTTGCGATGTTCGCTGCAGAGCCGACGCTCACGGCTGCCGACGTCGCGCAGATCAGCAGTCCGGCGCTCGTGCTGTCCGGCGACGACGACCTCGTCTCACTGTCCCATACCGTCGCCCTCTACGAAGCGCTGCCTGAGGGCCAACTGGGGGTCATACCGGGCGCATCGCACGCGCTTCCCCTCGAACAGCCGGACGCAGTCAACGCCCTGATCCTGAAGTTCCTGGGTGCCGCCGGGCCCCCGCAGACGATGTTCCCGATCCGCCGCGCGCGTCCCGCCAACGCGTAGCTTCGAGCCCGTTCCTTCCCGGACGCGTTACAGGTATGGTCTGGCACAGGAGGAGCTCACATGGACTGGATAACCCTGGTTGCCATTGGCCGTGTTGGTAGCCGGCCGCCATCCTTGCAGCCGCGGGTGACGAATAGCTGTCATGAGCAAGGCGGAGAAAAAGAACCTGCGGTACTGCGATTACTACTGCTTCATGTCGCTGGCGGACTTCACCACCTGGGTGCAGGACGACAGCGGCAATGAGCCGGACATGTCATACACGTGAGCGGTCCTCGCCGGCAGGCCCCGCCCGAGGAAAGGTGGGGCCGTGACTGAGCGGACCGAAGGCAAGCCGGTGTCCCTCTGGGTGGCGACCGCCGGAACCACCGGCTATCCGCAGCTGGTTGCCGACGTCGAGGTCGATGTTGCGGTGATCGGCGGCGGCGTGGCTGGGCTGACGGCGGCGTTGGCCCTCAAGCGTGCCGGCCAGACCGTCGCGGTCATCGAGGCGGCGCGGGTGGGCACCGGAGTCACGGGCCACACCACCGGCAAAGTCACGTCGCTGCACCGGCTCGTGTACTCCGAACTCGCTGAAAGCCACGGTAACGCCACCGCGCGCACCTACGGGCAGGCCAACCAGGCCGCGCTCGAGCACATAGCCCGCACAGTGTCGGAGGAACGCATCGACTGCGGCTTCCGGCGCGTGGCCAACTACACCTACGCAGAATCGCAGGCGGCCCTGGACCTGGTCAGGACAGAAGCCGACCTCGCTGCCGGGCTCGGCCTGCCGTCTTCCTTCACCACCGATGTTCCGTTGCCCTTTCCAGTACGGGGCGCCGTCCGCTTCGACGGCCAGGCGCAGCTCCACGCACTCAAGTACCTTCAGGGCCTCGCCGACGCGGTCGACGGCGACGGCAGCTTCGTGTTCGAGGAGACCCGGGCCGTGGGCCTCCGGGACGGCGGGCCGGCCGTGGTGGACACCGAGCAAGGTTCCGTCCGGGCAAGGGACGTCATCGTGGCCACGAATGTGCCGTTCGGGGACCGGGGATCCTTCGACGCGCGGTGTTACCCGCACCGCTCCTACATCGTCGCCAGCCGCGCCGGCGGGCCAACCCTGGATGCCACCTTCATCAGCGTTGACGAGCCGATGCGCTCCATCCTGACCGTCGACGTCGATGGCGCCAGTTACGTGCTCACCGGAGGTGAGGGGCACCGGGTGTCCGACGGCGGCGACTCCGCCCCGCGGTATGCCCGGCTGGCGTCCTTCTCCCGCGAGCGCCTCGGAGCCGGCGAGGCCGCCTACCGCTGGTCCACCCAGGACGCCATGCCCGTGGACGGGTTGCCTTACGTCGGCCCCCTGTTCCCCGACGCCAAGCACGTCCACGTGATCACCGGGCTGCGCAAATGGGGCCTGACCAACGGCACCGCCGCTGCGCTCATCCTCACGGACGCCCTCTGCGGCCGGCACAACCCCTGGGCGGCGATGTTTGACAGCAGCCGGCCCACGCCCATGACGGCGGCGGCACAATCCCGGGCGGAGGACGCCCCGCCGGACAGTGCGGCTCCCGGGCCGGCTGTCCAGCCCTACCTCGCAATCCCTGCGCCCGGAGCAGGAACGGTGGTTGACCTGGACGGAGAGCTGACAGCTGTCTATACCGACCCCGCGGGGAGGGTTCAGGCCGTCTCGGCTGTCTGCACCCACCTCGGCTGCACCGTCGGGTTCAACGCGGAGGACGTGAGCTGGGACTGCCCCTGCCACGGTTCCCGGTTCGCCATCGACGGCGCCGTCATCCAAGGCCCGGCCGCGAAGGACCTCCGCCCAAGGCCGCTGCCCTGATGCGCGTAAAGTTGCACGTGAAATGTGGGTACTGAATAAAGCAGACAAGTCGCTCACAGCCGTTGTACGCTTCTAGAACGGCCCGCCCGCCACATCCCGCAGGGATGCAGCGGAGCAGGGCCCGGTTCCGGGCTCAGCCGGAGCGAGTATCCATAAAGGAATAGCCGATGTCCAGGGATGAAACCTCCCTTCCTTCATTGACAAACTCACTACCCACCGAGGGCCGGGGGGCCCAGGCAGCCTTGCCAGGTGAAGTGGGTGAAATAACTGTGCGCTGGCAGGCCCAGGAAATTATCGACGTCCTGCTGGCGGAGTCCGATCCTGAGAGCGACTGGACCCGCAGCAAACTCCGCGAGCTGGTGGCGGCGCATCCCGATCACCCCGAACGTGCGCTCCTCCAGCACCTCACTGCGACCACAGCGATCACCAACAGCGAGGATGAAGGGGCCGAAGTTGTGCCAATCCGGGCAGCCGAGCCTGTCCCGGTTCCATTCACGCGGCGCAGCAGGAACCGGATCGAAGCCGTCCTTGGCGACAAGATGCTCATGACGGCCTTCCAGCCGATCCGCAGCCTTCCGGCCGGGAACGTGATCGGCGTCGAGGCCCTCACCCGGTTCGTCAGCGATGACGGCGCCAGCGCCGACCACTGGTTCACCGAGGCAGAATCCGTTGGTCTTGGTACCGATCTCGAAATCGCCGCCCTGCTCCGGGCACTCACCGCAGCCCAGACGGTCCCCGCGCACCTCTTCATCGCGCTGAACCTCACGCCGGCCACGTGCATGGATCCCCGGATCCAGGGTTTGCTGGAGCATTCCCAGCTGGCCCTCGACCGGATCGTCATCGAGCTGAACGGCGCAGTCCCCCGAGACCAGTACCAGTCGCTGACCGCAGCCCTGGCACCGCTCCGCCGCCGCGGACTGCAGATTGCCGTGGACGGCGCCGGCGCCGGATTCACCTCCATGGACCAGGTCCTGGAACTCCACCCCGATATCATCAAGCTGGACCGCGGGTTCATCGCGGACATCGATCGCTCGGAGGGACAGCGGACCCGAGTCGCCGCCATGGCCGAACTCGCCAGTCACATCGGTGCCGCCTTCGCGGTACAGGGCGTCGAAACCCTGGCCGAACTCGCTGCGGTCACCGAGCTCGGCATCGTTGCGGCGCAGGGTTATCTCCTGGGCCGGCCGTCGGTGCACCCGCTGGACTGGAACGCCTGGACAGAGTCTGAACGCGAGTCCGCCGCGAGCGGCCCCGCTTCCTGACAAAGGGCCCCGCTTCCTGATGCAAGCAGATGCGGGCCGGGGAACTACTCCTCTGCCAGGTCCGCGGCCAGATGGATGTGGTTGTCCGCCAGCCACACAGGATTAAAGGCCTTGCTCAGGTAATTGCTGCCGGTGTCCGGAGCTATCGCCACCACCACTGACCCGCGCGGCGCCGCCCGCGCCACGCGGAGTGCTGCGGCCACGGTCAGCCCCGAGGACGGTCCCAGGGACAGGCCCTCCTCATTGAGCAGCCGGTGCAGCGTGGTGTACACCTCGTCGTTCGGGATCCGGAGAAACCGGTCCAGGAGGCCGCGGTCAAAGACCTTCGGCCAGTCGGGCCTGGGCCAGGAGTTGCCCACGCCGTCCACCAGGATCTGTCCGGGGTGACCGCCGCTGTAGACCGAGCCGTACGGATCGGCGCCGATCACCTCCACGTGGCCGGCGGACTTCTCTTTCAGGTACCGGCCGTTCCCCGTGATGGTGCCCCCGGTGCCGACCCCCGCCACGAAGTGCGTGATCCTTCCAGCCGTCTGCTCCCAGATTTCCGGGGCCGTCCCGTCGTAGTGCGCCCGCGGGTTGGCTGGATTGTCGAACTGCAGCGGCCGCCACGCGCCCGGGGTTTCGGCGGTGATGCGGGCAGCAACCGCCCTCGCATTTGCCGGCGAATCCGACGGGGCGCTCCAGTCCGTGAACAGGACCTGTGCACCATAGCGCCGCAGCGCCTCAAGTTTTTCCGTGGAGATGGACTCGCCTGTCACCACCACCACTGGATGCCCGGTGAGGGCTCCGATCAGGGCCAGCCCGATCCCGGTGTTCCCTGACGTGCTCTCCACAATCGTGCCGCCGGGCTGCAGCTCGCCGCTGCGCTCGGCCGCGCGGACCATGCTCAGGGCCGTCCGGTCCTTGATGGACCCGCCCGGGTTCTCCGATTCCAGCTTGGCGAAAACCGTGCTGCCAAGGCCCCGGCTCAGCACGGGCAGGGGCACCAGCGGCGTGTTGCCCACCTTCGCCAGCACGGACCCGGCGTCTGCCCCCAGATCCACGACTGGCGCCGCATGCCGTGGCGGCTCGTGCCTGCCTGTCATGGTGCTCATGTTTCTCCTCCCGACCCGTCCACGTCACCCGGCGGCGGGAGTCGCAGCTCCGGGAGCACCGCCAGCAGTTCCCCCAGTTCGTCCCGTCCCCGCTCCACTAGGGCTGCCGCCGGCAGCTGCTCGGCCAGCAGCTTTGATAAAAGGACGACGACGACGCCGGTCCCCTTGCCGAGCGGCCGCACCTCATCCGCGGACTCGCTCCCGCGGGTGTGCGCTGACTGCGCTTCCGCCAGCAGATAGGCGGCCGTCAGCGCCTCGATCGTGAGGAGTCTGCCGGCGACCTCCACCGAGCGCTCCAGCTGCTGGAGCGCCAGCGGGGCCAGCGTCGAGTGGTCCTCCACATCGGCGGACAGCGTGGGGGCGCCCAGTGTTGCAGGCGCCGCGAGGAACTTCAGTTCGGCCGCCATCCCCGCGGCCGAATACCAGAGCAGGCCCGGCAGTTCCTCGGACGCCAGGGCCGTGCCGCTGCGGGCCGCCGCCAGGTTCAGCTGCCGGATGAGCCGCTGCGGCGGGTAGAGCTTGGCGATCCGCCGTTCACTGCTGATGCCCACGTGCGCCAGTCCCAGGCGCAGGGCTTCGAAGGCCAGCGCCAGCTGCATCGGCTGGAAGTTCCCGCCGGAAACCATCCGGCCGGCGACCACATCCGTCAGCGGGTTGTCGCCCCGGCCGTTGAGCTCCACCTCGAGCGCATCGGCAAGGGCGGTGATCTGGGCGCGGAAGGCTCCGTGCGTCTGCGGCGCGGCACGGAAGGACAAGGCATCCTGCACCGAGGCTTCACGCCGTGGGTCCTCCAGCCAGCCGCCGCGCACCAGCCGCCGGACATTGGCGGCCGAGATTCTTTGGCCGTCCACCGCCTTGGCCGACTGCACGGCCGGCGAAAACGGGCTGAGGTTCCCGCCGCCGTCGTACCTTGCGGTTGCCTCCAGCGACAGGGCCAGAGCGGTATCCGCGAGGTCGGCAAACCGCAGGAGCCGGCCGAGCTCGAGCGCGCCGGCGCCGATTGAGTAGGAGTTGGCGCTGACCAGCGCCAGTGCCTCGCCAGGGGCCAGGACCAGCGGCTCAAGGCCGGCCTCGGCGAGCGCAGCGGCACCGGCCACCAGACTGCCGTCGGGGGCCAGCGCCTGCCCCTCGCCGATGGCGACGGCGGCCACCGCGGCCAGCTGCGTCAGGTCAGAGGAGCCCACGGAACCGTCGCGTGGAACGGCAGGAACCACTCCCCGGTTGAGCAGTTCGGCATAGAATCTGGCTATTTCGGGGCGGACGCCCGAGCCGCCGCGGGTGAAACCGACGAGCCTCGCGAGCATGACGGCGCGCACTTCATCCGGCGCGAGCAGCGCCCCCACGCCGCTGTGGTGGTAGCGGACCACCTGAACCTGGTAGGCAAGGATGGACTCCTCCTCCACAGCCGTGTCCCGGCCCGATCCCAGCAGCGTATTGAGCCCATAGACCCTGTGGCCGGAATCGATGGCAGCCTGGACCACGTCGCGGGACAGCCCCATGAGCTCCGTTGCTTCCGCACTCAGGACGACTTCCACTGACGGATCAGCGGCGGCCTGCGCGACGTCGGCGGCGCGGAGGTGCGCCGTTCCGATCAGGAAGCTGCCCCTCCGGACTCCCGGCAAAAGGCCCCCGGACGCTCTGACTCCGGCCATGGCACTAAAAATCCAGCAGGTTCCGGCGGAACCCGCCGTCACCGTAGCTCGTCCGCAGCAGTCCCCGGCGCCGGAGCACCGGCGCGAGTTTGTCCAGCACCCCGTGGACAGTGGCCGGGTCAACGAAGCCGGAGAAGAGGAAGCCGTCCCCGCCCACCGCGGCGCCCGTTTCCTCAAGGTGGTCCGCGATTTCCTCGGCTGTGCCGACGATGCTGTCCCCCGCGCCGCCGCTCCGGGCCTGCAGGACTTCACGGAGGGTCGAGCCCGGCGGGGCAGCCTTGGAGAAGTGCTCCAGCGTTCCCTGGTTGCTGTTGGTGGTGAGGTCCGGCAAGGGCTCGTCCAGGTCGAACTGTTTGAAGTCGATGACGGACAGGTATGAGATCGAGTTGAGCTGGCTGTCGATGTCCCGCTGCGTGAGTTCCTTCCGCGCGGCACGCAAGTCCTCCGCCTCTGCTTTGGAGCCCACCACAGTGGGTTTGAGCACGAACAGCACCTTGACGTCGTCCGGGTTCCGGCCGGCGGCGGCCGCCTCGGAGCGGATGGAGTCGCGGTACGCCTTCATGCCGTCGGCTCCGCGGGCCAGCGCAATGGCGACGTCGGCATTGCCACCGGCGAACGCCTTGCCGCGCGGGGAAGCCCCGGCCTGCACCAGCACGGGCTCCTCCGGCAGGGGTGCCGTGTTCAGCGGACCCCGGACCTTGAAGAACTCGCCGGCGTGGTGGATGGGCCGGACCTTGGTGTGGTCAGCGAAGACGCCGCCCTGGGCGTCCTCCACGATGGCGTCCCCGTCCCAGCTCCGCCAAAGCTTCCGGACCACGTCCACGAACTCCTCGGCCTTCTCGTAGCGGAGGTCGTGCTCGATCTGCTGGTCCAGGCCGTAGTTCTGGGCGGCGAGGTCGCTGCCGGACGTCACCACGTTCCAGCCCAGCTGCCCGCTGGAGAAGTGCTGGAGCGTGGCCAGCAGCCGGGCCGCGGTGAACGGCGGATAGAACGAGGCACTGACAGTCGGCACGATCCCCAGGTGCTCGGTGGCGGACAGCAGGTACGGCACGAGGGCCAGCGGATCGTGCTTCGGCGCGAAGGATGCCTGCGCCAGGCTCACCTCCGCGCTGCCGCCGTAGGTGTCCGGGACGGTGAGGGAGTCCTCGATGATGAACAGGTCAAGGCCCGCCCGCTCGAACTCCCGCACGGCATGCTGGTACAGCGAGGGCTTCTTCCAGTCGTAGCCGATGCCGTAGCCCGGCGTCCCCCAGCCCTGCACACCAAAGCCGTGGCCCACAAACCATCCAAAATGCAGCATGGGACTGACTGTATTGGCGTTCGACGCGTTCACTGTTGCCTGGTTTCATCCGGCGTTACGGTGGTTCATCTCCCGTCATTATCCCCCCGGCCAGCGGCTTTGTAACCGAAGCAACCGGCGTCGAGCGTTACGGAACATGACGACGGCGGCGGTGCCAGCCGCCGTCGTCGGTGTTACGTTTTTGGGGAGTAATGAGAACCGGCGCCAAGCCCTGACTGGCCGGTCGGCAACCCTCCCTTTCGCGGCGGGGTGCCTCAGGTGAATACTCGGCATATCGACCACTTCGAGCTGCAAGCGTGAGAGAAGGAGATCCGTCATGTCGGACGCCCCCGCCGGCGACACCCTGCCGTCCCAGCAGGACAAACCTGAGAAAAAGCTGTCCTACCGCCTCATCACGGGGCCGGACAACCGCGACTTCTGTGAACGCATCTCCGCTGCCCTGGCGGAGGGGTATGTGCTGCACGGCAGCCCCGCAGCCGCCTTCAACGGCAGGGACGTGATCGTGGCGCAGGCCGTGATCCTGCCCGCCGCCATCGCCACGGCCGACGCAGCGGTGGCCACCGCCGTGGACCGGCTGGACTCGGACGATGACCTCAACGCCGAAGCATTCGAGGGCCACGCATGAGCTACGCGGGAGACCTCACGCCGCAGGAGGCATGGGCCAAACTCGAAGACGGCGCCATCCTGGTGGACGTCCGCACCGAGGGCGAATGGGCCCACATCGGCATCCCGGAAACCGCAACCGCAAACGATCAGCGGAATGACCCGCTGTTCATCCAGTGGACCTTCCCGGGCGGCATCCCCAACCCTGCATTCATCGAGCAGCTGAAGCAGCAGGCTCCGGCGGACACCTCCACGGAGCTCGTTTTCCTCTGCCGGTCCGGCCAGCGCTCCATCGCGGCCGCCGTCGCAGCGACCCAGGCGGGCTTCACCTCGTATAACGTCCTCGAAGGCTTTGAAGGCGAACCGGACCGTTACGGCGAGCGCACCGTCAACGGCTGGAAGAACCGCGGCCTCCCAACGAACCTGGGAAAGAACTAAGTGACCTTCAATCAAGATGCCGCCGGCTGGAGCCCCGAAACCCAGGCCGTCCGCGGCGGGCTGGACCGCACCAACTTCCAGGAAACCACCGAACCCATCTTCCTGACCTCGGGCTTCGTGTACGAGTCCGCTGCCGCGGCCGAGCGGGCCTTCACAGGCGAGGACGAACGCTTCGTCTACTCCCGCTACGGCAACCCGTCCGTGGCCACCTTCCAGGAACGCCTCCGCCTGCTCGAGGGCACCGAGGCGTGCTTTGCGACGGCGTCCGGCATGTCGGCGGTATTCACCGCCCTGGGTGCCCTGCTGGGTGCCGGGGACCGTGTGGTGGCCGCCCGCTCGCTGTTCGGCTCCTGCTTTGTGATCCTGAACGAAATCCTGCCGCGCTGGGGCGTGGAGACGGTCTTCGTGGACGGACCGGACCTTGAGCAGTGGCGCGCTGCCCTTTCGGAGCCCACCGCCGCCGTCTTCTTCGAGTCGCCGTCCAACCCGATGCAGGAGATCGTAGACATCGCCGCCGTCAGCGGACTGGCCCATGCGGCCGGCGCCACCGTCGTGGTCGACAACGTCTTTGCCACACCCCTGCTGCAGCGCTGCGGCGACCTCGGCGCGGACGTGATCGTCTACTCCGGCACCAAGCACATCGACGGCCAGGGCCGCGTGCTGGGCGGCGCCATCCTCGGCACCAAGGAATTCATCGACGGGCCGGTCAAACAGCTCATGCGCCACACCGGGCCCGCACTCTCCGCGTTCAACGCCTGGGTGCTCACGAAGGGCCTGGAGACCATGGCGCTGCGCGTAAACCACTCCTCGGCCACCGCACTGCGCCTGGCCGAATGGCTTGAAGAACATCCCGCCGTCAGCTGGGTCAAGTACCCGCTGCTGAAGTCCCACCCGCAGTACGAGCTGGCCGCAAAGCAGATGAAGGCCGGCGGCACCGTGCTCACACTGGAACTCGCGACGTCGGGCGGCCGGTCCGGCAAGGAAGCCGCCTTCGCGCTGCTGGACGCGCTGAAGATCATCGACATCTCCAACAACCTGGGCGACGCCAAGTCCCTCATCACCCACCCGGCCACCACGACGCACCGCGCCATGGGCCCGGAAGGCCGTGCAGCCATCGGGCTCAGCGACGGTGTGGTGCGGCTGTCGGTGGGCCTGGAGGATCCGGAAGACCTGATCGCGGACCTGGAGCAGGCGCTCAAGCAGATCTGAGTGAGTTTGCAGCCCTGAAGCCTACTGCTGGTAGGTGATGTAGGCCTCGTACTGCACCCGCCACTTCTCCGGGTTCTTGGGATCAGGAATGGTGGTGGTGAGGAACTGAACGCTTGTCACCTGGCCCTTGAGGTACTTCAGCCATTGGGTGACTTCGTGCGCCACGTCCCGGTCGAGCTGGGCTACGTGGTGGACTTGCATAGCCATGGGAGCCTCCTTGATTGGTGGGCTGACTTTACTACCGGCCGCCACCACACAGCCACCCCTCACACACGTCTATGGGCGGTGGCGGACAACTCACGTCTTCCGCAGGCACTGGCTTGCGGGTATGACAGGTATAGGCGTTCCGGACACGAGGGCGCCTTTGAGCCGGCGAAAGGTGATTTGCGATGACCGAACATCAGGGACTGGCCCCGGCGCCGATGACCGCAGCACAGGCCGGCGTCATCGGGAGCCTGGCCGCTCAACTGCGGGTGGACTCCATCCGGTGCAGCACACAGGCCGGGTCCGGCCATCCCACCTCATCATTGTCGGCTGCGGATCTCATGGCCGTCCTGCTCGAGCGGCACCTCCGCTATGACTGGGACCAGCCATCGCTGCCTGCCAATGACCACCTCATTTTTTCCAAGGGCCACGCCTCCCCGCTGCTGTACTCCATGTACCGGGCGGTGGGCGTGGTCGATGAGGACGAACTGATCAATACCTACCGGCAGTTCGGCGGCCGCCTGCAAGGCCACCCCACACCGGTCCTGCCCTGGGTTGATGTGGCCACCGGATCATTGGGCCAGGGCCTGCCGGCCGCGGTGGGCGTGGCACTGGCCGGACGGTACCTGGACCGGCTCCGGTACCAGACGTGGGTGCTGTGCGGGGACAGCGAACTGGCCGAAGGGTCCATGTGGGAGGCCCTGGACAAGGCCGCCTACTACAAGCTCGGCAACCTCACAGCCGTCGTGGACGTCAACCGCCTGGGCCAGGACGGGCCCACGGAACTCCAATGGGACATGGACCGGTACGCCCGGCGCGTGGAAGCCTTCGGGGCCGACGCCCTCGTCATCGACGGCCACGATCTTGCCGCGATCGACGACGCACTCACCCGCGCGCGCTCCAATCCCGACCAGCCGACCGTCATTCTGGCGAAAACCATTAAGGGCAAAGGCGTGCCCGAAATCGAAGACCAGAACGGCTGGCACGGCAAAGCCCTTCCGAAGGACATGGCCGAACGCGCCGTGGCAGCCCTCGGCGGGCCCGGCAGCCTGCGGATAACCACGGCTCTGCCCGAACCGGGCACACCCGCCATCACCGCCAACCCCCTGGCATCTGTCCGCCTGCCCCGCTGGGAGGTGGGCGACGAGGTGGCGACCCGGGCCGCCTTTGGTGCCGCTGTATCCGCGCTGGCCGCGCGTCCCGAAACCGTCGTTCTGGACGGCGAAGTGGGAAACTCGACCCACGCCGGTGAATTCGAGGACGCTGCCCGGGAACGGTACTTCGAAATGTTTATCGCCGAACAGCAGCTCATCGCCTCCGCCGTCGGGCTCTCGGTCCGCGGCTACGTGGCGTTCGCGGCCAGTTTCGCCGCGTTCCTGATATCCCGGCCCTTCGACTTCATTCGGATGGCCGGCGTCTCCCAGGCCAGCATCCGGCTGGTTGGCACCCACGCCGGCGTCGAAATCGGCCAGGACGGCCCGTCGCAAATGGCACTGGAGGACATCGCTGCCATGCGGGCCGTGCACACCTCCACCGTGCTCTACCCCGCCGACGCCCCCTCCACCGCCCAACTCGTCCAGACCATGGCGGACACCGCCGGAATCTCCTACCTTCGCGCCACCCGCGGCGCCTACCCGGTCATCTACGGGCCAGACGAAAAATTCCCGCTCGGCGGATGCAAAGTCCACCGCGCGGGCCCCAATGACGCCGTGGCGCTCATCGGTGCCGGGGTCACGCTGCACGAATGCCTCATGGCGGCGGGGCAACTGGCCGAAGCCGGGATCAAAGCCCGCGTCATCGACCTCTACTCCATCAAACCCATCGACGCGGAGACCCTGCGCCGGACCTGCCTCGAGACCGGCGGCCGGATCGTCGTCGCAGAAGACCACTACCCCGAAGGCGGCATCGGATCCGCCGTGCTCGAAGCCCTCGCCGGCACAGACACCCCCGAACTCCACACCGTCCTGCTTGCCGTCAGGTCACTGCCCACGTCCGGCAAACCCCAGGAATTGCTCGACGCCGCCGGCATCTCCGCCCGCCACATCACCGCAGCCGCCCGCAGCCTTGTAGGAGCCTGAAGCGACACATTTCAGGCGACGTAACAAGACCCGTCACAGTTTTACTTAGGTAAGGCTTGGCTAATATCATCGTCCGGGTGACCATGCAGCTAGATTTCGCGCGGGCGTCCTTTGCCGCGGATCTTGCGAGCCACGGGGACAGGCCCGCCATCCTCACCGACGGACAAGCCCTGACCTATCGGGACCTGGCGGACCGCGTCGATGCCCTTGCCCTCCGGCTCGGCACCGAGCGGCGCCTCGTGGCGCTGGCCGCCGCCAACGACCTCGACTCGCTCGTCGCCTACCTGGCGGCGCTGACCTCCGGCCATCCGCTGATCCTTCTTCCGGAGGACAAACCGGCTGCCCTGGAGTCCCTCGTGGCGGCCTACGATCCCGACGTCATCCTGAGGTCCGCGAACGGGCAGACCGTCCTGGAGGAACGCCGGCCCGGGACGCGGCACCAACTGCATCCGGATCTTGCCCTCCTGCTCAGCACGTCAGGCTCCACCGGCTCCCCCAAGCTCGTCCGGCTCTCACACCAGAATCTGCAGTCCAACGCCGAGTCCATTGCCGACTACCTCGGCATCGGTCCGCACGACCGCGCGGCAACAACGCTGCCCATGTCGTACTGCTACGGGCTGTCCGTGATCAACAGCCACCTGCTCCGCGGCGCCGGCCTGGTGCTCACTGACCTCTCCGTCGTTGACCCGTGCTTCTGGGACCTGTTCCGAAGCCAGGCGGCGACGTCCTTCGCGGCCGTTCCCTACACCTTTGAACTTTTGGAACGGGTAGGGTTCGCGGACATGGACCTGCCCCTCCTTCGCTACGTCACCCAGGCCGGCGGCCGCCTGGCCCCGGAGAACGTGCGCTGCTACGCGGAGCTGGGACGCCGCAACGGCTGGGATTTATTCGTGATGTACGGCCAGACGGAGGCCACCGCCAGGATGTCCTACCTGCCCGCGGAACTCGCCAGCACGTTTCCCGGCGCCATAGGGACCCCGGTGCCCGGCGGGAGCTTCCGCATCGATCCTGTCCCAGGGCTGGACGACGGGGAGCTCGTCTACACAGGCCCGAACGTCATGCTGGGCTATGCCGGCAGCCCGGACGATCTCGCAGCGGGCCGGACCATCCATGAGCTACGCACCGGCGACCTCGCCAGGCAGCATCCCGCCGGAGTTTACGAGGTGGTGGGCCGGCGCAGCCGGTTCGTCAAGATCGTGGGACTGCGCGTGGACCTCGGTCAGGTGGAACGGATGCTCGCGGACCTCGGGGTGCAGGCGGCCAGTGCGGGAACGGACCAGGGACTCGTCGTCGCCGTCGAGGGCGAGCACGACCCGCGGCTGCTCAGCAAGGTCCTCGCGCAGGGTATCGGGCTGCCGCGGGCGGCCCTCGAGGTGCACGCCGTCGAACATCTCCCGCGCCTGGCCACCGGCAAGCTGGACTACCCGGCAGTTCTCGCCCTTTCCGGTTCCAAGCCGGCGGAGCCGGCATCGGGGCCCGCCGCCGCAACGGGGCCGGACAACGTCAGAAGGATTTTCGAGGACACCCTGGAGCGTGCGGACATCTCCGACAGCGACACCTTCGTCTCGCTTGGCGGCGATTCCCTGTCCTATGTGGCGGCATCCGTCAGGCTCGAGCAGGCTCTGGGGCGTCTTCCGGCGGACTGGCATCTGACGCCCGTCCGCGATCTGGAACCGCGCCGCGAGGATGTGCCAGTCCGGAAGCTGCGGCGGTTCTTCGCACCATTGGAAACCAGCATCGTCCTCAGGGCGGCCGCGATCGTCTGCATCGTCAGCACTCACGTCGGCTTGTTCAGCCTGCAAGGGACGGCCCACGTTCTCATGGCCGTGGCGGGCTACAACTTTGCGCGTTTCCAGCTCTCGGGGGAACGGCTCCCCCGCCTGCGGCGGCAGCTCAGGAGCGCGGCCAAGGTGGCGGTGCCGAGCATGGCCTTCATCGGTGCAGCGTACCTGATCACGGACAGATACAGTCCTGCCAACGTGGTGCTCCTCAACGCCATCATCGGGCCCGAGGCCGTGACCACGCGGTGGCACTTCTGGTTCATCGAGGTGCTCGTCTATCTGCTCGTCGGCATGACCGCCCTGCTCGCCATCCCGTGGGCAAGCCGTGCCGAGCGGCGCTTCCCCCTGCTCTTCCCCTTGGCATTGACCGGCGTCGGGCTTCTCACCCGCTTCGGGATTATCGACCCCGGAGTGCCACACACAGCGCCGGCACTCTGGCTCTTCGCACTGGGCTGGGCGATTGCGCGGTCCCGGAACCTGGGCCACCGCTGCGCCGTGTCGGCCATTGCAGCGCTGACTGTTCCCGGGTTCTTCGACAACGCGAACCGGGAAGCAACACTCCTCATCGGGATACTCGTGCTGGTGTGGCTGCCGGCCATTCCTGTGCCGACGGGCCTCCGCCGCCTGACGGTGGTGCTGGCCAGCGCTTCTCTGTACGCCTACTTGGTCCACTGGCTGGTCTTTCCGCCGCTGGCCGGGATCAGCCCCGCGCTGGCCGTCACCGCCTCGCTTGCCGCAGGGTTGGCCTACTGGGCCCTGTGCACGCGGGTTGCCAGCTCGGCAAACCGGTGGAAGGCACACAGGAGGACGGCCCGGTCAGCCGTGGCGGGCGCGAAGGCGTCCACGATGGGTGCTTAGCAAGCCCTTAGACTGCCTGCAGCTCCCGGGCCGCCACCGCAGAGACGAGCATGGAACCGGCAGCCACAACGGGATCGATAACGGGTATGCCCAGCCTGCGGCGCAAGACATCCGCCATGCCGATGCTCGTCAGGCCGGTGCTCGCCTCAACGATGACGTCAGCACCGGCATCCACCAGCATGTGGGCCGCAGCGAGGGAATCGAAAATACCCGTCGGCATGAGGAACCCCTCGGACGTTTCCACGCCCTCCGGCCCGTCGATCAGCAGCATGCGGTCGCCGAGGGCGTCGGAAATGGGTCCGGGAACCGAGTGCTTCAGGCCCAGCACGCCCACCCGCCCGCCGAACGTAAGCGCGGCGGCGGCAGCCGACGAGCCGGCCCCGACCACCGGAATATCCAGCAGGGCGCGCACCTCGGCCAGTCCCGGGTCCGCGGCGCAGCTGACAATCAGGGCGTCAACCTCACCCGCCATTTCGAGCGCCAGTTCCACAACCTTAGGAACGGCCAGCCGAAGCGACTCTGCGTCGTAGACGCCCGACGGCTGGGCCGGAATGCAGCGCGACGTCACCTCGAAGCCGAAAGATTCCTGCAGCAGCTTTCCGTGGGAGTTGAGCAGACGCCGGTCTGACGTCGTCAAAGCCCGGATGACACCTACACGCATGGTCATGCCTTCCCCGAGTGGATCTTGTGCTTCCACCCTAGCCAGACAATATTTCGTGCGGTTTGCCGGGAAATGACCATCGGAAACCTCCCCGCCACTCAGCGCATGTCCGGGGCGCGCTTCAGATAGGAGGTCAGGACTGGCGGACCCGCAGCAGCTCCGGCACGGGCTCTGCTTCCGCGTCGGCATAGCCGACCGTCCCCCGCAGCGTGGCCCGCACGGCGTGCGCGACGACGGCGCCCAGCCCGCCGTCGTCGGGCGCGGCTTTCTCCATCACAGTCTCCCGGACGCAGCGCTGTTCTGCAGCGCCGGTGCCGCGGGAGAGGATCTCCTCGACCCCTTGCCGCACCAGGTCGATTTCGCCGTTCTCGGTGAGCACCGGTTCCAGGAAATCCACGAGCGAGCGCACCACCTCCGCGGCGGGCGCGGGCCGGAAGCTGCCGAAGTCCAGCAGCTCGCCGCGGAGGCCGAAATTACTGGCCTGCCACGCCGCCATGCGCAGCAGCACCGTGGGAACCGGGGCCGGCTCCACGCCTTGGTGCCATTCCCTGCTGGCGGACTCCACCAGCGCCCGGACCAGGACGGCGATCAGTGCGGCGTCCTCGGCCCGGAGGCAGACGTCGGCCACCCTGACCTCCACCGTGGGGTGGTTCCGGGACAGCCGCGCGTCGAAGTAGACCATGCCCTCATCCAGCAGCACCCCGCTGTCCAGCAGGCGGGTCACCACCCGCCGGTACGCCGACAGGCTCCCGTAAATGGCGGTGGGGCCAGATGTCGGCCAGCGGTTCCAGGCCTGGGTACGGTAGCTCTCGAACCCGGTTTCCACGCCCTGCCAGAAGGGGGAGTTGGCGCTGAGCGCGATCAGGACGGCCAGCTTGTCCCGGATCCTGTCCAGGACCGCCACGCCTTCATCCTGGGATTCGATGAAGGTGTGGACGTGGAAGCCGCAGGTCAGCTGCTCCTGGGCGGTCAGGCCGAAGCGCTCGAGCATCCGGGCGTACCGCGGGTCCGGCGTCGTGTGGCTTGCGAGGGACAAAGGGGAGGTTGCGAGCGCCGCGACCCGTGCGCCGTGCCGCTGGGCGGCCTCATCGGCCATCGCCCGGCCCGCGCGTATCTGGCGGAGCAGTTCCTCATAATCCAGGCACGGCCGGGTCTGGGTCTCGATCTGTTCGAGCTTGAGCTCGGCACTCAAGCCCATCCCGTCGTCGCAAGCGGGTCTGGTCTGCTTCTGCAGCAGCCGCGGTTTGTCCGGGGCGTCGTCGGCCGCGAGCTTCCGGCCGGAGAGCAGCGCATCAGCGAGCGCCAATGGCTCCCCGCTGCCCGGGTCCACGATCAGCAGTTCTTCCTCGACCCCAAAAGTCCGCATGCGTACATTGTCCGTCAGACCAGCCGAAACGTCCCTGACATGACGAAAAGCGCGAACGATCACTGGGGGCCCTGCGGCAGGCTGGCCCGAGGGGCGGAAGTGTCCGCTCGCGCTCTGCGGAGGGCCTCAAGCCTCCGCTCGCGCTCTGTTGGTGCTGGGAAAACCTAGTCCTGGAAATACTCGATCTTGGCGCCGATGGTGTTGAGCCGCTCGGCCAGGTCCTCGTAGCCGCGCTCAATGACGTAGATGTTGCGCAGCTCAGACACGCCCCGCGCCGCAAGCATGGCGAGCAGCAGGCACGCCGCCGGGCGGAGGGCAGGCGGGCAGCCGATCTCCGCGGCACGCCACCGGGTGGGGCCGTTGACGTAGATCCGGTGCGGGTCCAGCAACTGCACCCGGGCCCCCAGCTTGTTCAGCTCCGTGAGGTAGATGGCGCGGTTCTCGTAGACCCAGTCGTGGATCATTGTCTGGCCCTCGGCGTTGCCGGCAATCACGGCGAAGAACGGCAGGTTGTCGATGTTCAGCCCCGGGAACGGCATCGGGTGGATCTTGTCTTCCGGCGCCCGCAGCTCAGAGGGCTTGGTGGTCACATCCACCAGCCGGGTGCGGCCGTTGCGGGCCATGTACTCTCCCGAAACTTCGAGCTTCTGGCCCATCTGCTCCAGCGTGGCCAGCTCGATTTCCATGAACTCGATGGGCACGCGGCGGATGGTCACCTCGGAATTCGTCACAATACCGGCGGTGATGAGGCTCATCGCCTCGATGGGGTCCTCGGAGGGGAAGTATTCAATGTCGACGTCGATGGACGGCTTGCCGGTGATCTTCAGCGTGGTGGTTCCGACGCCGTCGATCTCCACTCCCAGCCTCTGCAGATAGAAGCAGAGGTCCTGCACCATGTAGTTGGGGCTGGCGTTGCGGATGATGGTGGTGCCGCCCCGGTGGGCGGCGGCCATGATGGCATTTTCGGTGACGGTGTCTCCGCGCTCGGTGAGCACGAAGGAACGGTCAAGAGCGTCCGACGTCGGCGCCTGCACCGTGTAGAAGCCCGCGGTGGCCTCCACCGAAAGCCCGAACTGGCGCAGCGCCTGCATGTGCGGCTCCACTGTGCGGGTGCCAAGGTCACATCCGCCGGCGTACGGCAGCCGATACTGTGCCGTTTCGTCCAGCAGCGGGCCGAGGAGCATGATCACGCTGCGGGTGCGGCGGGCGGCCTCAACGTCCATGGACTCCAGGTCCAGCACGGCGGGCCGGCGGAGCTGGAGATCGTTGTCGTTGAGCCAGATGCATTCGACGCCGATGCTCACGAGCACCTCGACGATCCGGTTGACCTCCTCGATCCGGGCCAGCCGGCGCAGTGTGGTGGTGCCGCGGTTGATAAGGCTGGCGCAAAGCAGTGCGACGCCGGCGTTCTTACTGGTGTTGACGTCAACGGAGCCAGAGAGTGTCCGGCCGCCTTCCACGCGGAGGTGGGTCATCTGGGACTTGCCGAGCTTTACGATGCTCTGGCCGAATATCGCCTCAAGCCGCTGGATCATTTTCAGGCTCAGATTCTGCTTGCCCTGCTCCATTCGGGCGACGGCGCTTTGGCTGGTTCCGAGTTCCGCGGCGAGCTGCCCCTGGGTCCAGCCCTTCTGCCCGCGGGCGTCGCGGAGCATGAGTCCAACGTGTTCAGCAGTCTGTTGTGTCATAACAAAAAAATATCACAAATGATGTATTTTGGCGGCAAAGTCGGGCCGGTGCCCGTTGAATTCCAGAATTTACCCGCCCTGTGCGATAACGAGAGCGGGTTGGGCTACCGGCAGCAGGCAGCGAGGCGCAGGCCACCAGGTCTGGCGAGGCGGCGGACCGACACAGCCGCTGGCCTTGACCCGGGAAGCCATCGGGAGCAAGCTAACGCTACCGGTTGCGGCCAGTTAAGGGAACGGGAGGCCGCCTTGTCCATTTTCAACTCCGCGGTGTTCGGCGAGAAGCGCCCCTCCAGGCAGCAGGCCACCGCATTTCTCTCCTTCGTGGTAGCCACGGCGGTGGGCTTCGTGCCGGGCCCCCGCCTGGACGATGGCACTCCCCCGGAGTCCTCCATCATTCAGCCTACGGCCGCGGCGTCCGCCACCGCCCCGGCTGCTCCAGCCCAGCCCGCGGCCCCGTCGACTCTGGCGCAACCGTCCGCGCCCCAGCCCTCGGCAGGCGGCACCATGCTGCTCGGCAACGACGTGTCCTGGCCGCAGTGCAACAAGGCCCTGCCCAAGGACCCGGCGTTCGCAATCGTCGGCGTCAACAACGGACTGGCCAACACCACCAACCCGTGCCTGCATCAGCAATTGGACTGGGCAGATGACATCTCTTCCGATCTGACCGGACAGCCGGGCGTGGCCCTCTACATCAACACCGCCAACCCCGGCAGTGCCGGATCCTGGTGGCCCACAAGCAACAACTATGGTGGCAAGACCGTGCCGAACCCCTACGGCGAGTGCAAGGGGCAGGTGGATGTCCCGTGCGCCTACATGTACGGATATGCCAAGGCCTTCGATGACGCCTACCTCCGCAGCATCACTAATCCGGAGGACTATCTGTGGTGGCTGGATGTGGAAACGGGCAACAGCTGGTCCGGCAACAAAGACGCCAACAGGGCAGACCTTGAGGGCATGACGGACTTCTTCCACAGCATCGACGCGGACGTGGGCATCTATTCCACCGGTGTCCAGTGGGGACAGATCGTTGGCCAGGTCAGCCCCGGCAGCAACCTCTACAACCTCCCCAGCTGGCTCCCCGGCGCCCGCACGGCCAGCGGGGCCAAGGGCAACTGCTCGGCCGCGCCCCTCACCGCCGGCGGCCGGGTCATCCTCACCCAGTTCGTCTCCAAGGGCTTCGACTACGACTACTCCTGCATCTGACCCGGACGCCCAGGCACGGCGGGAGGCCTCCGGAGCCCCGGCCTGACCCGTGGTTAGGCCCTGCCCTGTAGTTAGGCCCTGCCCCGTGGTTAGGCCCTGCCCCATGGTTAGACTCGGGCCATGCGCCACACCGACACCATCCGGACCGCCACCATCGAAGACGCGGAAATCCTCGCCCAACTCCAGCTCGAGTGCTGGCGAGAGACCTACTCGGGACTGCTGTCCCCCGACTTTTTTGCCAGGCAGAGCGTGGACGAGCGGCTGGCCATGTGGCTCCGGCTACTGAACGGCGCCCACGCCGGGCGCCAATTCGTTGCAGACGTCGGCGGACGGCTGGTGGGATTTGCCGGCTCACTTCCGCCGCGCCTACTTCCGCCCGGCCCGCTTCCGCCGGCGGCAGGCTCCGCTGACGCACGTTCCGACGGCAGGGCTGAGCTCTGGGGCATCTACGTGCTGAAAGCCCACCACGGTTCCGGGCTGGGCCAACGGCTTCTTGATGCAACGCTCGGAGCCGAGCCCGCAGCCCTGTGGGTGGCCCAGGACAACCCCAGGGCCCAGGCCTTCTACCGCCGCAACGGCTTCGAGTTCAACGGAACGAAGGAAGCCATTGAAGACTGGGAAGGACTCGTCGAACTGCGGATGACAAGGTAGTCCGGCGCTGGCCAACTACACCTAGGACCCTTCGAGCCACACCATGTTCCAGGTCCCGGCCCATACGGCAGCAACCACGGCGCCAGCCGCGATCACCGCTCCGCCGAGCAGCACCCAGATATCCAAGCGGCTGTAGGTCGATTCGCGGGCCCACGTCCGTGTGGCCCCGCCGAAGCCGCGCGCCTCCATGGTGACGGCGAGGCGGGTCGCGCGCCGGATGGCCTGGACCAGCAGGCCGAAGCTCTGCCCCAAGGTGGCGCGCAGCCGCTGCCACGGGTTGCCCCGGGACCCCACGCCGCGGGCGCGCCGGGCCATGCCGATGGTCTGCCATTCCTCCGCCATGAGCCCCACGAGTCGCATGGCCGCGAGCGTGCCCAGCACGAACCGGTGCGGCAGGCGGCCCTTCTGCGCCAACGAATCGGCGAGGTCGGTGGGGTCCGTGCAGCTCATCAGCAGCACCGCTGGCAAAGCAATCGCGAGGCCGCGGAGCAGGAAACCCAGCCCCAGCTGGAGGGAACCTTCGCTCATGGACCAGATGCCGACGTCGAGCAGTACCTTCCCGCTGTCCGGCGACAGGATGGACGTGCTCCAGCCGCCCACGGCGGCAGCGACAATCAGCGGCCAGCCGCGCTGCCAGAGCAGCGTGAACGTCAGGCCGGCGAGCGGGAAAAGCAGCAGTTCGCAGGCCAGCGCCACGGACGCGGACATCCAGTCGATGGACAGGGCCAGAACAAGGGTGATGAGGAAGACGGCGGCGAATTTGGCCAGCGGGTTGGCCCGGGTCAGCAGCGCCTGGTTTCCGGAAAGGCTCAGCGCGTCCCTCATGTCGGGGCCTGTTCCGGTGCGCCGAGGGCGTGCCCGCCCGTGCCCGGCTGAGCCGTGCCCGGCTGAGCCGTGCCCGGCTGACCCAGTCCCCGGGGGGCGAGCCTGAACTCGGTCCCGCCCAACACATGCGTGAATTCCTGGTCGTGCGTCACGGAAACCACGGCGGTGCCGGCGTCGAGCAGTTCGGACAGGAAGGAGGCGAGCTCGGCCCAGGTGTTTGCATCCTGGCCGAACGTCGGCTCGTCCAGGATCAGGACCTGGGGATGGGCCGCGAGCACCGTGGCCACGGAAAGCCTGCGCTTTTCCCCGCCGGAAAGCGTGTACGGGTTGGCGTCCACGAGACCGGTCAGGCGAAGCCGCTCCAGCAGCTCGTCAACGCGCTCTTCCCCGTGGCCCATGTGCCGCGGGCCGAACTGCAGCTCGTCCAGGACCCTGCCCGTGACGAACTGGTGCTCGGGTTCCTGGAACACGGTGCCGATCCTCGCGATCAGCTGCTCGGCCCGCCACTTGTACGGGTCGATCCCGGCGCCGCGGCTCAGTTCCACGGTGGCGGACACCTTGCCGTCAACGGGCGGGATCAGGCCGGCGAGCGTCAGGGCAAACGTGGATTTCCCGGCGCCGTTGGGCCCGGTAATGGTCAGCGCTTCGCCGGCGCGGACCTGGGCCGTGATGTCCCGCTGGACAGGCACGGGCGGAACGGACCTGAAGCCGCGGCGGCGTGGCCGCTCGCGTGAGACGGCCAGGCCCTCTGCGGCGAGCAGCAGCTGGCCCGTGACTTCAGCCGAGGTTCCGGCAAGAGTCCGCTGCCGCGCGGCCGGGACATATCCGGGAACCCAGACCCCGGCGGCAATGAGCATCTCGCGCGCTTGTTCAAGAACCTGGTCCGGCGTACCGTCGATCAGCACCGCCGGCTGCGTGCCGGATCCAGGCTGCAGCACCACGATCCGGTCTACCAGGTCCTTCCATACGGCTACCCGGTGCTCCACGACCACCAGCGTGGCGCCCGTCTTGTCGAGGCAGCGGCCCACGGCGTCGCGGACTTCCAGCACGCCTGCCGGGTCGAGATTGGCGGTCGGCTCGTCCAGCAGGATGAGCCCCGGCCGCATCGCCAGGATGCCGGCCAGCGCAAGGCGCTGTTTCTGCCCGCCGGACAGGGCCGACGTCGCGTGGTCCAGCGGAAGGTGCGCGAGCCCGACGTCGTCCAGTGCCTCGTGGACGCGGGTCCAGATTTCGTCGCGGGGCACGGAGAGGTTTTCGGCACCGAACGCTACGTCGTCGCCGAGGCGGGAGAGGACCACCTGCGTTTCGGGGTCCTGCTGCATGAGGCCGGCGCGGCCGCGCCGCGCGCGCGGCGGTTCGCCGGCAATCAGCAGGCTGCCGGTCTCGTCCGCGTCGTCGCTGTCGGCAAGGCCGCCGTCGCCGGCTGCGCTGTTTCCCGAGGTGCCGTCACCCAGAACCCCGGCGAGGGCGTGAAGCAGCGTGGACTTGCCGGCGCCGGAAGGTCCCAGCAACAGGACCCGCTCCCCCGGCCGGATGTCCAGGTCCAGCGCGTTGACGGCGGGCCTGGACCGTCCCGCGTGGCGCCAGCCCCAGCCGCGGGCGGTGACCGCGGCTGGGCGGACGCCGCCGTCGTAATGTGCGGGCATCAGGAGAAGACGGGCTCCGTGGCTGCCTTGCGGGACGCGAACGAGCTCAGCACGCCCGTCCTGGCCAGGCCGCGGGTAGCGATCCAGGACAGCACGCCGGCGATGACCGCGCCGGAAATGGCGCAGAACACGATATACGCGAGCTTGTCCCCAGCGGCGTACGCAATGTTCCAGCCCCACGGAGCGAAGGAGTCATTCAGGCCGCAGAACAGGCCCGCACCCGCGCCGGCCAGCAGCGAAGCGGGGAGGTTGAATTTCTTGTACATGAAGGCGGCGAACACGAGCTCCGCACCCAGGCCCTGCAGGATGCCCGAGATCAGCACCGTGGTGCCGTACTGGGAGCCCATGATCAGCTCGCCCGTGGCGGCGACGGCTTCGCAGAACAGTGCCGCACCCGGCTTGCGGACGATGAGCATGCCGAGCACCGCCGGAATCATCCAGCCGCCGGCGTAGAGGCCGGAGAGGGGCGGGTACACGGCGTTGACGGGGGCGGAGATTAGGTTGGCGCCCTGGGACCAGGCCCAGAAGATCACGCCGCCGGCGACCGCGATCAGTGCCGCCACCACGATGTCAGCCACGCGCCAGTTGTAGCCGGTCTTCTTGATTGTTGCAGTTGTCATGATGGTCCTCCTGAGGAACAGGAGGGGAAAGCGCTCCCCGGCTGCTGGCGGTTGGTTTGCCTGCTGCCGGACACTTTGAGAACTCGACTCCCTTGCGCCGGTACTAGCCGGATCAGGTTCGAGGGTCTGCGGCGGTCCGCACTCTCAGCGCCCATCCTCGGTTTCGCTGGCAGTTGCCAGTGATGCCCGACGGCGGCGCTCCCCTGTCGTAATAAATCTGCCCTTGTGGGCTGATCCAGTTTACACCGGGACGGCCGCGGAAGACCGGCGCCGCGGTCACAATCCGGGAGGTATCCGGGAAGTGCGCGGAGGCGCCAGAGGGCGGCGAACAGAGGCTGCCTGGGACGGGGCGGCGCGAGGACAGCGCGGAGTACATTGGGGCCATGACGCAACAGGATCACGGCAGCCAAGCCGCTTTTGACCCCGACTCCGCCGCCGAGCAGCCGGCGGGCGCTCTGGCAGCCCTGATCGCCAGCATCGAAGCGGAAATCACCGAGCTGCAGTTTCCCCGGTTCGGCAGGGACGACGCCCTCAACCTCGGCCTCCTGCTGGTTGAGCTCGGCAAGATCGGCAACCTGCCCATCGCCGTCGACATCACCAAGGGCGAACACGTGCTGTTCCATGTGGCACTGGAGGGTGCCACCCCGGACAACGAGCACTGGGTCAAGGCCAAGCAGCGGACCGCAGCACGCTACGAGGAACCGTCCCTGCTCGTGGGACTGCGCGGCCGACTCGGCGGGGGCCGCATCGAGGACAACGCCTGGTTTGACCAGTCCAGGTATGCCGCCCACGGCGGCTCATTCCCCATTTACGTGGAAGGCGTGGGTGCGGTAGCCACGGTGACGGTCTCAGGGTTGCCGCAGAAGGCCGACCACGATCTGGTGGTGCGGGCACTTCGGGAAATCCATGCGTCCATGCGGCTAGGCTAGGGGCAGTCTGTATTCACGTCGCAAGGAGTTTCGGAATGAGTTTTTTCATCAAGCTGCTTGGCACCGGCATTAGCCTGCTCGCCGGATTCGCCGGCACCAAGGCCGTGGACACCATCTGGGAAAAGACCACCGGCCGCAAGCCGCCCAAGGGCGGGAAGGACGACGTCCCCACGACGCTCCGCTCGGCCCTCACCTTTGCCCTCATTTCAGCTTCGGTGAGCGCCATCATCCAGGTGCTGGCCAACCGGGGCACACAGCGGGCGATCACCCGCTTCGCCAAAACCCAGGACATCGTCTAGCCACTTCCTGGTGAGCCGACCACGGGCCCGACTAATGCTGGACACTGCATCAGACGGGGCCGTGGTCCGCGGTCATTCCCCAGCGGAGGTCCTGGGCTGGCTACGGTATGGCGGCTACGACGTCGATTTCGACCAGGAAGTCTCCCAGGAATGAACCGACGGTGGTTCGAGCCGGGTAGGGGGCTTCGACGAACCCTTCGTACGTGGCATTGAACCCTGAAAAATCCCGGCCGGGATGGTGCAGGTGCACCGTTGCTTTGACGACGTGGGAGAAGTCCAGTCCGTGCCCGGCCAGGACTGCAGCCAGGTTCTTCATGGCCTGGACGGTCTGCTCCTCGATGGTGGTGCCGACGGTGTCACCGGTGACGGGGTCGTGGGGTGTCTGGCCCGCGGTGAAGAGGAAGCCGTTGGCGGCGATCGCCTGGGAGTAGGGTCCGGCCGGGCTGGGCGCGAGGTCTGTGGTTACCTGCTGTCGAGGCATGGGGAGGATTCCTTTCGTGTGACCGGCGCGGTGGCCGGCCGGAGTTGTTGATGTTCTTAGAGGACCTTTGAAAGAAAGGCCTGGGTGCGTTCGTGCCGCGGTGAACCAAGGACCTCCGCGGGGGGTCCGCTTTCGACGACCACCCCCTGATCCATGAAAACGACCTGGTCGCTGACCTGACGGGCAAAGCCAAGTTCGTGCGTGACGACGACCATGGTCATCCCGGCCTCGGCGAGGGATTTCATGACGTCGAGCACTTCGCCGACGAGCTCCGGGTCGAGTGCGGACGTGGGTTCATCGAAGAGCATGAGCTTGGGTTTCATGGCCAGTGCCCGCGCGATTGCGATCCGCTGTTGCTGCCCGCCGGAGAGCTCCTGGGGGTAGGAGTGTCCCCGGTCGCCGAGCCCGACGCGGTCCAGCAGCGTCTGCGCTTCGGCGGTGACTTCGTTCCGCGGACGCCCGAGCACATGGACGGGCGCTTCCACGATGTTCTCCAGCACCGTCATGTGCGGGAAGAGGTTGAAGCGTTGGAAAACCATGCCCGCGTTCAGCCGTGAGCGTGCGGTCTGGCGCTCTTTCATTTCGTAAAGTCGTCCGTGGCGCTCGGTGTAGCCCACCAGGTGTTCGTCTACGTAAAGGCGACCGGCGTCGACCTTTTCCAGGTGGTTGATGCACCGGAGGAAAGTGGTCTTCCCGGAACCGGACGGTCCGATCAGGCAGGTCACCGAACCGCGTTCGACTCTCAGATCAATGCCTTTGAGGATTTCCGTTGAGCCGAAGCTCTTGCGGACACCCTGGGCTTCCACCATGGCGGCGTTCATCATGCTGTCCTTGTCTTTGGCTGGGCCTTTTGCTGGCGGGTCCGTCGCGGCGCGACGTCGAAGCCGCGGCCATACCGTCGTTCGAGTTTGGTTTGGAAGAAGCTCAGGATGGTTGTCATCAGCAGGTACCAGAGGCTGGCGACGATGAGCAGCGGGATCGTCTGGTAGTTGTTGGCGTAGATGATCTGGGCCGAGTAGAGCAGGTCCGAGATCGCCAGGACGCTGACAAGGGCCGTGCCTTTGAGCATGGAAATGACCTGGTTGCCGGTCGGTGGGAGGACCACGCGCATGGCCTGGGGCAGGATCACGCGGCGCATGAGCTTTCCGCCGTCCATTCCAAGTGCCCGGGCGGCGTCATACTGGCCCTTGTCCACGGACCCGATGCCGCCACGGATGATTTCGGCCATGTAGGCGGCCTCATTCAGGGACAGGCCCAGCAACGCGGCACCCAATGGCGAGATCAGCACGTTGGCCGATCCGAGGATAAGGGACGGCCCGCCGAAGGGAAGCCCGAAGGCGATCACCGGATACAGGGCGGCGATGTTGTACCAAAAGATCAGCTGCACCAAGAGCGGAGTGCCACGGAAGAACCAGATGTAACTCCGGCTGATCGTGCTGAGAATCGGATTCGCTGAGAGCCGCATGACGGCAAGGAGCGTGCCCAGGGCAATACCGACGCTCATCGATACCACCGTCAGGAGGATCGTCAGCCCGGCACCGGCAATGATCTGTGGAGCGAAGAGATACGAGATGACAACATCCCAGTGGTACCGCTGATTCACCGCCACGTCCCACGCGGCGCTGAGGGCAAGGAGGATCAAAACGGCTGCGATGGCCAGCCGGACGGGGTGCCTGAGCGGCACCACCGGGATGGAGTCCTCCGATGCCGGCGGGGCTTGCTTCCTGGTGTCAGGGATTGAGTGTTGCTGCATGGTGTTCACCTCCTATTGGGCGAAATTGACGCGGGCGTCAGTGATGGCGCTGGATTCAAGTCCGTACTTCCCCAGCACCTTCTTGTAGGAATCGCTCTTGATCACTGCGTCCAGGGCAGCAGAGACCGACTTGACCAGGCTGGAGTCCTTCGGCACGCCAACCCCAACAGGCGTGACGTCGTACTCTGCGGCGATCTCGATCTGCGGGTTCTGGGTGGCGGCAAAGTTCAGGATGGGCGCATCCGCCAGTACGGCGTCCAACCGTCCGCTGGTGAGGGCGGAGATGGCCTGCCGCGTGTCCTGGAACTCGCTGCGCTGGATCGCTTCTTTACCGTCGAAGGTGCAGGCCTGGTCGAATTTCGGGACGTCGACCGTGAGCTGGTAGGACCCGGTGAGGAGGCCGACCTTCTTACCGCACAGTGCGTGCTGGTCTTTGATCCCCGCCGGGTTGCCCTTGGGCACGGCAACGCCGCCGCCGACCTGCATGTAATCAACGAAGTCCAGGACTTCCATCCGCTTGGTGGTGGGTGTCATGGAAGAGACGGTCATGTCATACCGACCGGCAGCAAGCCCGGGAATTATGGCGTCGAAGTTGGCCACCTGGATGTCGACTTTGACACCCAATGCCTCACCGATGAGGCGCGCCACGTCGGGATTGGTGCCCGTCATCTCCTGCGTGCCCTCCCGGTAGAACTGGGTAGGCGGCTCGTTGGTGGGGATGGCCACCCGCAGCACCTTGGACGTTTTGATGGACTCCGGGAGAAGTCCGACGGCGGCTTGGTTGACTTCCAGCGCCGGCACGCCGGTCCCCGGCACGGCCGAACCGGAAGAAGTCGAAGGCGATGCAGTGCCGGCAGGGGTGCATGCCGTGACAGCAAGCACCAGCGCCGCCGTTGCGACGACGGACGATCCAAGGCGGCGATATCTGCCTCGGGTGGTGGCAAATGAAGGTTTCATCAGGGGGTTCTCATTTCTACCAGGCCCTTGTGGGCCTTCGGGGCGGGTGAGGTGCGGGCAAGGGGTGCATTGCGGTGCCGGATCAGCCCACGGCCTTCCAGCCGAAGCTCCTGGATTGAAGACACCCCGAGGAGCACCATGGTGCGCGTCATTTCGGCCTCGAACATTCTCAGGACATGGGCAACGCCGGCCTGGCCCGCGGCCGCGAGGCCGTACAGGTAAGGGCGGCCGATGGAACAGGCGTCGGCGCCGAGGGCGATGGCCTTGACGACGTCGGAGCCGCGGCGGATGCCGCCGTCGACGATGATTTCGAGCCGGCCTTCCGCCCGGTCGACGATGTCCGGGAGGAGGTCCAGGGGCGAGGCCATGTGATCGAGCTGCCGGCCGCCGTGGTTGCTGACCTGGATGGCGTCGATGCCGATCTCGGCGGCCGTGGCGGCATCGTTGGGATTAACCACCCCCTTGAGGATGATGGGGCCGTTCCAGCGGGCACGCAGATCCCGGATGTCATCCCAGTCCGTCGGTTCGTAGGAACCGGCAAGCAGCGTCCGCCACATGTCAGGGGTACTGGACAAGGGACCGTCGGGGATCTCGGCGTCCAGGTTGGGGAAGGCGATCGCGTCATTGGCCAGGAACCCAAGCGCCCACCGCGGGTGCAGGGCTCCCTCGACGACGGTCTTCATCTTGATGGACGGAGGCGCGGTGAACCCGTTGTGGTAATCCCGTTCGCGGTGGCCGATGGCGCGGCAGTCAACGTTGACCAGCAGGCCTTCATAGCCTGCGGCCGCGGCCCTGTCCAGGATTGCCTGCAGCTCTACCTTGTCCCCTATCGGTTCGATGTTGAACCAGCGCCGGAGGCCGGGGGTAGCGGCGCTGACGTGCTCCATGGGGGTTGTGCTCAGGTGCGCCAGGCCGTAGGGGACGCCGGCCTCCATTGCCGCACTGGCAACAGCGGTCTCACCGTCCGGATGGAACAGCCTGGTGCCGCCGGTCGGGGCGAGCGTCAGGGGCATCGATACCGGGCCACCCAGGAGGGTTGAGCTGAGGTCAAGGTCCTGGACAGATCCCCACTTCGGCAGGAAGGACCAGTCATCAAAGGAGGACTGGTTGCGCCGCAGGGACACCTCGTCCTCGCCGCCGCCCTCGATGTAGTCAAAAATGCTGCCGGGGAGGCGTTTCGATGCGAGCTTCCTCATGTCCTCGACGCTGTAGCAACGCCTGGCGAGGCGCTCCGAGGCCGTCCGGGCCGGGCCTTGGACCGTGGCGAGGGCCCTGATGTCTTTGAATTTCACTGCTGATCCTCTTGGTTTTGAAGGACTTCCTTGTCGCTTCCTTCCCCAATGGTGACGCAGATCTCGCGCCTTCTATATGTGAGTTCGGCTAAAAGATTTGCGGATTGCCCGTGATAAATTCCAAGGTATGGATACGCATAAAACGGACCTGACGGAGGGCGATCTTCACGGGGCCGTCGTACGGCTGTCGGATTGCATCCAGCTAATGCAGGCCGATCTGGTGCATGCCAACCCCACACCGGAAAACCTCAGCCATCCCGTATCGGATGTCCTCATGTATGACCCCTTCGACGAATGGACAAGCGTCCACGACCGCATCATTCTGGCCGTCGGCCTGACCTGTGGCTCGGTCGATTTCGACCAGCTGATGCACCGGGCCTCTAACAGCGATGCTGCTGCAGTGATCGTCAAAGCCCATGGGACGCCGATGGAGCAGCTACGGTCTGCCGCAGTCCGGCACAGCCTGGCCGTCCTGGTTGCACCTGACAATGTGGACTGGACCCGCCTGGTGACACTTGCCAGGGCATCGGTCATGGGGGCGGCCGCCGATTCCGTCTCAGGTGTCCGGCTCGGGGACCTTTACGCGTTCGCCAACGCCGCGGCGTCGATCACCAACGGTGCAGCAAGCATCGTGGACCCGCTCGGACGGGTGCTCGGTTACTCGACATTGCCGGGACAGCCCGTCGACGAACTGCGCCGCGTCACGACACTCTCCCTGCAGGAGATCCAGCCGCCGGCCTTCGACACGGATTTCAAGACCGTCTATGCGTCCTCGGGGGCAGTGTTAGTCCCCGCAATAGATGATGAGATGGCAAGGCTGGCCCTCGCCGTGAGAGCCGGCGGGGAACTTCTTGGCTCGATCTGGATCATCGACCCGGGCGAAGACAAACGCGAGGCGGCGCTGAACGCACTCGGCAGGATGGCGCCACTGGCCGGACTCCACATGCTCCATGCCCGCTCGGCCTCCGACTTTGGGGAACGCCGGAACGGGGACTTGATCCGCACGCTCATGGACGACACGGCGCACGCCGCGTTTGCCGCCGCCCAGCTGGGACTCGATGCAGCCCACGGGCTCGCGGTCGCGGCGTTTTCCATCGTCCGGCCCGAAACCGGGAGCCTTGAATCGGTGCGCGACATACAACGGCTGCTGCATCTTGTTACGACAGTCTGCAACCTTCAGTTCAACACCAGCCACAGTGCCCTCATTGACTCGGTGGTCTACGCTCTTCTGCCCTGCGAAGGGACCGCTCCAAGGGCCGTCCATCGGCGTGTGGTCCAGGAAATCGGCGCCTACGCACACACGATCAGCTCCTACCCGCTCATCGCAGCCGTTGGCGGCATCGCACCCCGGCTAGAGGACCTGCCGGAATCCAGATCCGAAGCGTTGCAAACGCTGCAATACCTGCTCCGTCGGCAAACGGAAACGCCGGGTTCCGGTTCCGGTGGGGTGCAATCCCCCGCCGCCGGGCTATTCGAGGACTACCGGATCCCGCTGAATCTCTTGAAAATCGGGGCGTTCATCGCCGAAAACGGACTTTCCGACGTCGACGACATCACCAGGATCCAGGCCCACGATGCCGAGCAGCAGACCGGCTACCTGGACACCCTCCGGGCATATCTGGCTTCGAACGGAAGCATTTCCACGATGGCGGAACGCCTCCACGTGCACAACAACACCGTCCGTTACCGGGTCGCACGCCTGGCCAAGGACTTTGACCTGGATCTGGACGACCCGCAGAAGCGGCTCTGGCTGTGGCTGCGCCTCACAACCATGGATCTCGCACCGCGGGCGACACCAACTGCACCGAGATCCGGACCTGCCAGCGCGCTGGCTTAGGCCTCCGGCAGAGAACAGGCCCCTTTTGTTTCAGGCGGCTTGGGGGTGTCTGATGGACACTGCCACCCGGTTCTCGGGCTGCGTAGCGTGGTGGTTGTGGACAGAAAAGAAGAAGTCCGTGAGTTCCTGATCTCGCGGCGCGCGAAGCTCAGCCCTGAGCAGGCGGGTATTCCCAGCTATGGGGAGCTGCGGCGCGTGCCCGGCCTGCGCCGGGAGGAAGTGGCGCAGCTCGCCGGTGTGAGCACGGACTACTACACGCGGCTGGAACGCGGCAGCGTGCGCGGCGTCTCAGACTCCGTGCTCGAGGCTGTGGCCGCTGCTCTTCAGCTGGACGAGGCCGAGCGGGCACACCTGATGGATTTGGCCCGGACGGCCAACGCGCCGGCCCGCCGGACGCCGCGCCGGCCGGCACAGCAACGGGTCCGTCCCGGGGTGCTGCGTCTGCTGGACGGCATGACCGGAGTGGTGGCCATGGTGCAGAACGGCCGCTCGGACGTACTGGCCGCCAACCTGTTGGGCCGTGCGCTGTACGCGGAGGTGTTCAAATTCGCCGGACCGTCGGGGCCGGACACCCCGGGTCGGCTCCCGAACCAGGCACGCTATCTCTTCCTCGACCCGCGTGCAGGCGATTTCTACCCCGATTGGCGTGCGATCGCGGCCACCACGGTCGCGATGCTGCGATCGGAAGCAGGGCGTAACCCCCACGACCGGGCGCTGAACGAGCTGGTCGGGGAGCTGACCACGAGCAGCGGCCTGTTCGCCGCGTTATGGGCCGGGCACGACGTGCGGATACACACCACGGGGACCAAGCGCTTCCACCACCCGGTCGCCGGGGAACTGTCCCTGCAGTTCGAGACGCTGGACCTTCCCGGCGATGAGGGACAGACCCTGTTCACCTTCACCGCCGAACCGGGCTCCGCGTCTGAAAACGCGCTGGCGTTCCTCGCCAGCTGGGCGGCATCGCCTCCCCAAACCACCATCACCGGCGATCCTGCCGGTGTCTCCGCCGTCCCGGAGATGCGCCCCCACGCGCAGCCGGGACCACATACCCAGGGAAAACTAAACCATGACTGAGAAGAAAACCAAGACAGTGCAGAAGGAAAACATGGCCAAGAAGGTCTGGTTCATCACCGGCGCCGGCCGCGGGATGGGCACCGACATCGCGAAGGCGGCCCTGGCGGCCGGCCACGCGGTGGTCGCCACCGGCCGCAACCCGGAAAGGGTCGCCCAGGCCGTAGGCGAAAACGAGAACCTGCTGGCGGTGAAGCTCGACGTCACTGACCCTGCGGATGCGGCGGCAGCCATCCAGGCTGCAGTTGACCGTTTCGGACGCATCGACGTCCTGGTGAACAACGCCGGCAACTTCTACGCAGGATTCTTTGAGGAAATCACCCCGGACGACTTCCGAACACAGATTGAAACCACCATGTTCGGGCCCATGAACGTCACCCGGGCGGCCCTGCCGGTCCTGCGGGCCCAGCGCTCGGGCCTGGTCGTCACGATCTCCTCGACCGCCGGGATCACGGGCGGGGAGTTCCTCACCGCGTACGCCGCGTCGAAGTTCGGCGTCGAGGGCTGGGCGGAGTCCCTGGCCATGGAAATCGCCCCGTTCGGCATCCGTACCATGATCGTCGAACCGGGATTCTTCCGCACCGAGCTGCTCACCCCGGAATCCACCAGCTACGCCGTATCCACCATCGAAGACTACGCCTTGCGGACAGAGCAGACGGTCACCGCGTGGAAGGGCATGAACGGCCTGCAGGGCGGGGACCCGGCGAAGCTCGCCGACGCACTGATCCAGTTGGCCGAGCTGGATGAGCCGCCGCTGCGGTTCGCAGCCGGCGCGGACGCCGTCGGAGTATTCGAGACCCGGGCCAAGGAACTCCAGGACCAGGCCGACGCCCACCGCCGACTCTCCGGCAACCTCGCCCACGACGACGCCTGACAGCAACGCAAACGGACGACGGCGGGAGGTCCCGCCGCCGTCTCCCAAACCCGCCGCAAAGCCCACCGCCACCAACCCGCTGGACGGCTATGGCTACCGGCTGCCCAAAACCGGCACCAACATCTTGAGGAGAACCCAGCCATGACATCGAAACTGACCGGAACTGCCGCCCTCGTCACCGGCGCCAGCAGCGGCATCGGCGCCGCCACCGCTCGGCAGCTCGCTGCAATCGGCGCGTCCGTCGCGCTCGTCGCCCGGCGCCGGGACCGCCTGGAGGCTCTGGCCGCAGAGATCGAAGAAGCCGGCGGCACCGCATTGGTCATCGAAGCCGACATCACCGACCGCGCCCAGGCGCAGGCCGCCGTAGACCGGACCGCTGAGCGCTTCGGACAGCTGGATATCCTGGTCAACAACGCCGGCCTCATGCTCCTTGGCCCGGTCGTCGGCGCCGACCCCGCCGAGTGGGACCGCATGATCGCCATCAACGTCCAGGGCCTGCTCCACACCACGCACGCCGCCCTGCCGCACCTGCTCAAAGCCGCCGAGGACGGCCCGCGCCGCGTCGCGGACATCGTCAACATCAGCTCGATCGCCGGGCGCGTCGCCTGGAACGGCTACGGCGTCTACAACCTGACAAAGTTCGGCGTCAACGGCTTTACCGAATCCCTTCGCCAGGAAGTCACCCAGCGCCACGTGCGCGTCGGCGTCCTGGAACCCGGCGGCGTGGACACCGAACTGGGTTCACACAACAACCCCGAGGTCCGCGGCGAGATGATCGATCCGTTCTATGAGCAGACGGAGGTCCTCGCACCCGAGGACATCGCCGACGGCGTCGCCTACATGGTCACCCGGCCCCGGCACGCCTCCATCGGCGAGCTGTGGATCATGCCCACCGACCAGACCTGAACGCAACGGCTCACTCCGCGGCAGGTGACCGGCCGCCGTCGGAAGCCGGCGCCTTGGCCGCTTCGGCGGCCTTCAGCACAACGGCTTCCAGCTCATCCGTGCTGAGCAGTTCCCGGTGGAGGTGCTTGGTGCGGTAGCCGGCCCGGCCCACCATATGGGCGGACACCGGCACCGTGAGCAGCTGGAAGATCCACGCCACGAGCAGTACCGGCCACACCCACCACGTGCGCAGCTGCAGGCCCACGGCGGCCAGCAGCAGGAACAGCCCGAGCACCTGTGGCTTGGTGGCAGCGTGCATGCGGCTCATGAGATCCGGGAACCGCAGCAGGCCGATGGCCGCGGCCAGGGACATCACTGCCCCCACGATCATGAACACGGCGGACACAGCATCGATGACCGTGTCCACGGCGTTGGCGTCAGGATTCATTGAGGTGCTCCCGCCGGTCGGCCACGAAGCGCGCCACCGTCACTGAGCCGATGAACCCGATGATGGACACCGCCACCAGCAGCATCAGGTTGTTTAGGTGCCTGTTCACGGCCATGTCGATGCACAGCGCCGCGCCCAGGATGGCCAGCAGGACGTCGGCCGCCAGGACCCGGTCCAGCAGCGACGGACCACGGGCGATGCGCACGATCGCACCGGCCGCGGCCAGGGACAACACCACGGCGGTCACGGTCAGGACGAGCTCCATCATGCGCCCACCTCCAGGTTCAGGGCTGCAAGTTCTTCCTTCGTGCCCATGACGCGGATCAGCCCCGCCTCGGTGTCCCGAACTTCCTTGCGGAGCTTCAGCACGTCGTCAGCGTTCCTAACGTTCAGGCCGTGGATGTAGAGCGTGGACGTGGACCTGTCCACCTCAACCACGAGCGATCCGGGAATCAGCGAGATCACGTGCCCGGTGGCGGTCACCATCAGGTCAGAATGGCTCCGCAGCGGAACGGCGACGACGGCGTTGGTCACCTTGGGCCCCCGCACCACGGCCAGGTAGAAGACCTGGAAGCTGGCGGCCACCACCCTGCCCAGGAACTGCACGGCGAACGGGATGGCCCGGAGGACGCTGAAGCGCCCGCTCAGCTCCACCGGCGGCAGGTAGAACAGGCGGGCCACGACGGCGGCGAGCAGGGCACCGAACAGCAGGTTGCCCGGACTGAAGTCCTGCCAGAGGGCACCCCAGACGATCACGAGCCATACAAGCAGCGGCAGTTCCTGCCGCAGGGAGATCCGCTTCCGGCTCATTTTCCGTCACCGCCCGGGTCACTGCCGCTCAGGGTGCTGCCACCCACGGCCAGGCCCGGAACGGGCGCATGCTCGCCCAGCACCGCCTTGATGTACGCAGACCTGTCCAGCATGGCCTCAGCGGACTGGCCTGCCACCCGGAAGAGCGGGCCGGCGAAGACCGTGAGCGCCACGCCGAGGACCACCAGGCCCAGCGTGGAGCCCACCATGGTCCGGGGCAGCAGGACGACGTTGCGCTTGCCCGCCCGGGGGCCCGTGGCCGAATCCTTGGTGTCGGCGAGCAGGACGGGGTCGGGGTGCTCGGCGTCGTCGGCCTTTCGCCAGAACGCACGGTTCCAGACCCGGGCCACCGCCAGCAGGGTCAGGAGGCTCGTCACAACGCCGCCGATGACCAGCGAGTAGGCCAGCGGGGTGCCGAGCTGGATGCCGGCCTGCATCAGCCCCAGCTTGCCAAGGAATCCGGAGAACGGCGGGATGCCCGCGAGGTTCATGGCGGGGATGAAGAACAGCAAAGCCAGCAGTGGCGACAGCTTGGCCAGCCCCGCCAGCCGGTCCACGGACGAGCTTCCGCCGCGGCGCTCGATCAGGCCGGTGACCAGGAAGAGACTGGTCTGGATGGTGATGTGGTGGGCCACATAGAACACGGCAGCGGCGAGCCCCGCCACCGAGGACATGGCCAATCCGAACACCATGTAGCCGATGTGACTGACCAGGGTGAAGGACAGCAGACGCTTGATGTCGCTTTGGGCCAGGGCACCCAGGATCCCCACCACCATGGTCAGCAGCGCGGCCACCATCAGCGGTGAGTTGAGGGTGTCGCCGGGGAAGAGGAGGGTCTCTGTGCGCACCATGGCATAGACGCCCACCTTGGTCAGCAGGCCGGCGAACACTGCCGTCACGGGGGCCGGTGCCGTGGGATAGGAGTCAGGCAGCCAGAAGGACAGCGGGAACACGGCGGCCTTGATGCCGAACGCCACCAGGATCATGACGTGCAGCAGCGTTTTGGTGCCCGGGTCCAGCTCCGCAAGTTTGATGGCGAGGTCCGCCATGTTGATGGTGCCGGTGGCCCCGTAGATCATGGCGATCGCGATCAGGAACAGCACTGAGGAGACTACCGAGACCACCACGTACGTGACGCCGGCACGGACGCGCGGACCTGTCCCGCCCAGGGTCATCAGAACGTAGCTGGCGGTGAGCAGGATCTCGAAGCCGACGTAGAGATTGAAGAGATCACCGGAGAGGAATGCGTTCGAGACACCTGCCACGAGAATCAGGTACGTGGGGTGGAAGATCGACACGGGGGCGTCCTCGTCGCCGTCGGCCATGCCCTGACCGGTGGCGTACACCAGGACCGCGAGGCTCACCGCGGAGGACACCACCAGCATCAGCGAGGAGAACTGATCCACCACCAGCACGATCCCCCAGGGCGGCAGCCAGCCACCGATGTTCACCGCCTCCGTTCCGCCGTCCCAGACGGAGGCCAGCAGCAGGCATTCGAGCAGCAGGGTGAGGGACAGCAGCGCTATGCTCACGGCCCGCTGTGCCCGCGAGCGCCGGATCAGCACGAACGTCAGGGCTGCGCCCAGGATGGGAAGAACGACGGCGAGCGGGGCCAGGCTTGCGATGCTCACTTTCCGCCTCCTTCAGTGTTGATATCGAGGTTGGCGGAGCCGGGCTTCTCTTCCCGCGCGGCATCTTCGGCGGAGATGGTTCCTCCGCCCGCCGGGACTGCGGCCGGCGCGGGAGCGGCTTCAGTGGCGGCTTCAGCTGCAAACGAGTCAGACACAGCCGCGCCGTCGGAGCCGAGCATGGTGAGCGGGAACTCGGAGGTTTCCACCGGGATGACGGCGTCGTCCTCGGCATCGAAGCTGGGTGTTGCCGCGACGCGGCGGTCCTCGACGTCGTCCTGGATCTCGTCCTGGCGGGCCAGCACCCAGGTCCGGTAAATGATGCCCAGCATAAAGGCGGTAACGGCGAAGGAGATCACGATCGAGGTCAGGATCAGTGCCTGGGGCAGGGGGTCGTTGTAGGCGCCTGGGTCCGTGTCTTTGCTGAAGAACGGGGCCAGGCCGGCGTAGCCGCCGGTGGCAAGGATCAGCAGGTTGGTGGCATTGGCCAGCAGCATCAGGCCCAGCAGCACGCGGGTGAGGCTGCGCTCGAGAATGAGGTAGATGCCGCACGCATACAGCGCGCCCATGACGGTCAGCAGGGTGAGGTTGACGCTCATGCCTGTCCCCTCGCGGTGGTCTCGGCCGGGACGCCGGGCCCCCGGTCCCCGGCGGACGGGCTGTCCTCGGCTGGCTGGGTTTCGGAAGGTTCGGCTTCGGACTGCGGGCCGGCGGAGGGTTCGGCTTCGGCGGGCGGGCCGGCGGATTGCCCCTCGGCGGATTGCCCGGGCTGTTCCTCGAAATGCTCGTCGATCTCGGCTCCCAGGCTGCGCAGCACGTCCAGCACCAGCCCGATCACCACAATGTAGACGCCGGTGTCGAAGATGGTGGACGTGACAAACTTGATGTCCCCGAAAACCGGCAGCCACACCTCAACGATGGCGCTTTGGAACACCTGCCCGCCCAGCAGGAGCGGGGCCACGCCGGACGCGGCGGCCGTTGCCAGGCCGATCCCCAGCAGGGTTCCGGCGCTGATGGGGGTGGCCTCCCGAAGCTCGTAGCGTCCGCCCGCCAGGTAGCGGAGGGTGAGGGCCAGCCCTGCCATGAGCCCGCCCGCGAACCCGCCGCCGGGAAGGTTGTGCCCGGCCAACAGCAGGTAGAGAGAAAAGATGATCATCGAGTGAAAGATCAGCCGCGTGACCACTTCAAAGATGATGGAGCGCCGTTCGGGCGCCATGGTGCGGCCTGCCACGAGCCACGCGTCGCGGGAGGCGGCGGCGAACTTGCGGCTCAGCGCCAAGGCGGCGCCGTCACGCGACGACTTGTCCACTCCCATGCGGCGGCCCACCGTGCCCTCGGCCACTGTGGCCGATGCGCGGATGCCGTCGCCGCGGCCGCGGATGAAGATCAGGCTGGCGACGCCGGTCGCGGCCAGCGCAAGCACCGAGATCTCGCCGAACGTGTCCCACACCCGGATGTCCACGAGCGTGACATTAACGATGTTCAGCCCACCGCCGCCCTCGTAGGCGAGCTTCGGGAACTCCAGGGACACCGGCGTCGCAACCCGGGCACCCATGGCGTGGATGGCGGCGAAGACCATGGTGGCGCCAAAGGCCAGCCCGATGATCACGCGGACCACGCGGTACTTGCCGCCGGTGCGGTCCCGGAGTTCGGCCGGCAGGCTGCGCATGGCCAGGACGAAGGCCACCAGGATGATGGTTTCCACCAGCATCTGCGTCAGAGCAAGGTCCGGCGCGCCCTGCAGTGCGAACATCAGGGCAATGCCGTAGCCGGTCACCGAGACCATGAGCACCGCCAGGAAGCGCTTGTTGGCCCGGACTGCCGCCAGGGCCCCGATCACGATCCCGGCCCCCGCCACGATCTGCAGCGGCGAGTTGGGATCGATGAAGTACAGCCCTTCCGGCAGCGGTTTGCCCGCGGCGATGAGGGCGGTCAGCGGCAGCACGAACGCGACGGTCAGGATCACGGCGAGGTAGAAGTACAGCGAACCGCGCTGCGTGCGGCCTGTGATCCACACGGCGGCGTCGTCCAGGGCGCCGATGGTCAGCTGGTAGCCGCGGTCCGCGTCAATCCATCCGGGGACCGCGCTCTGCGCTCGGTCCACCAGCCCGCGGGCGTAGAACATAGCAAGGCCGAGTGCGAAGGTGACGGCCGTCAGCCCCAGCGCCGGAGTGAGACCGTGCCACAGCGCCAGGTGCCCGGCGGCACCTCCGCCGGTCCCGGCGTCGGCCGTTCCCCCGGTGAACAGGGCAGCGTACGGCTGGATCCAGCTGTCCACCGGCGCAGGCCACAGGCCGTAAACGATGGTGAGAAAACTCAGGACGGCGGGCGCCGCGAGGAAGGACGGCTTGATCGCCTTGAACGGCGTACGGTCCACGCCCGGCTTCTCCGCGAAGGCGCCCCACAGGAACCGGGCGCTGTAGGCGAAAGTAAGCACTGATCCGAGCACCACTCCGGCGAGGACCACCGCGCCCCACGGTCCGTAGCCGGGCTCGCCCGCGAAGTGGACGAAGGCCTCGAGCACGGATTCTTTGGCCACAAAGCCTCCCAGCAGCGGGACACCCGCCATGGAGGCGGCACCGATCGCGGCCACGACCGCCAGGGCACGCGACGACCGGAAGACGCCGGAGAGCTTGCGGATATCGCGCGTGCCGGACTGGTGGTCGATGATGCCAACCACGAGGAACAGCGTGGCCTTGAAGAGTCCGTGCGCCAGCAACAAGGCGAGGCCCGCGAGCGCCGCGTCGGGTTTGCCAAGGCCCACCACCATGGTGAGGAAGCCGAGCTGGCTGACGGTGCCGTAGGCCAGGATGAGCTTGATGTCGGTCTGCCGCAGTGCCCGGTACCCGCCCACGAGCATGGTGGCTAGGCCCAGCCCAAGCACCATGGGGAGCCAGCACGCCGTATCGGTGAATCCCGGGGCCAGCCGTGCCACGATGTAGACGCCGGCCTTCACCATCGCAGCTGCGTGCAGGTAGGCGCTCACCGGCGTGGGGGCGGCCATGGCTCCCGGAAGCCAGAAGTGGAACGGGACCAGCGCTGATTTGGTGACCGCGCCAATAAGGATCAGTACGACGGCGGCGCCCACGGCTCCCGCCGTTTGCCCGCCGACCAGCCCGGGCGCCTGTTCCAGGATGGCTGATATCCGGTAGGTGCCGGCACTGGCCCCGAGCATGATCAGGCCAACGAGCATGGCAAGGCCGCCCGCCGTCGTGACCATGAGTGCCTGCAGGGCGGAGCGGCGGGCAGCGAGGCGGGTGCGCGCGTAGCCGATCAGAAGATACGACAGGACCGTGGTGAGTTCCCAGAAGATGAACAGCAGGAGCAGGTCATCTGCGGTGACCAGGCCGAACATCGCCCCGGCGAACGCCAGAAGCTGGGCGCCGAAGCCGCCCAGGTAGCTGTCCTTGTTCTTGAAGTACCGGGCGCAGTACACGAGAACCAGGGCGCCCACGCCGAGCACCAGCAGGGACATGACCCAGGCCAGGGCATCCATGCGGAAGGCAAACTCCATGCCGAGGCCAGGGATCCACGGGATGACCTCGGTGGCCTGGCCCGGACCTCCAGCGGCGTGCTGGGGCGCCGTGCCGTAGACGGCGCCGTGCTGCAGCAGCAGCCAGACAAATGAGCCGGCGGGCACGGCCGCCAGCGCATAAAACGAACTCCGACCGAATTTCCGGAAGATAAGCGGCGCCACAGCAGCAACCGCAAAGTGCACGGCAAGGACTGTGATCACTGGTATCTCCGCAAAGTCAGGAATTCGATTATCAAAAGTTGGAGCAGGCGGTCATTCGTTGGGTTCGGTCCCGACAGTTTATCAAGCGGGCACTGACACTTTTCCCTTCACCGCCGGACGTTGGCGCAAGTTTCCCGGGTCCGCGGGAGAGTTTCCCGTCAGTGTTCGCCGCGGGCGGATAGCATCTGCCTATGAACTCCGCCGCCGCTCCCGAGGCCATGCAGCCGTCGTCGGAACTCGAAGCCGGGAACAATGCCTCGAACAAGGGGCGCATTCTGGCGTGGGCCGCCTGGGACTGGGGCTCCGCAGCGTTCAACGCCGTCATGACCACATTCGTCTTCACGGTGTACCTGACCTCCAAGGCGTTCGGCGGCGAAGACCAGGCATCGGCGGCGCTCGGCGGAGCCCTGGCCATCGCGGGAGCGGCGATCGCACTGCTGGCGCCCGTTACCGGACAGCGTTCGGACACCGGCGGCCGGCGCAAGCTGTGGCTGGGAGTCAACACCGCCGTCGTCGCGCTCCTGACGGCGCTCTGCTTTTTCGTGTACCCCGGCCCGGAGTTCCTGCTGCTGGGAGTCTCGCTGATCGCGCTGGCCAACGTCTTCTTTGAGTTCGCCGGGGTCAACTACAACGCCATGCTGGCGCAGGTCTCCACGCCGCGGAACATCGGCAAGGTCAGCGGCTTCGGCTGGGGCATGGGGTACCTCGGCGGAATCGTGGCCCTGCTGATTGTGCTTCAGCTCTTCGTCCAGCCCCGCTTCGAGTGGTTTGGCGCCTCCACGCAGGACAGCCTTAACATCCGGCTGGTGGCAGTGTTCTCGGCATTGTGGTTCTTCATCTTCGCGCTGCCCGTAATGTTCGCTGTCCCGGAACTGCCCAGGGCCCGGCGCGGAGGCCGCCTCGGGTTCCTCGCGTCGTACGGGCTGCTCATGCGCAGGATCAAGGCGATCTACCGGACCAGCCCGCACACGATTTTCTTCCTGCTGGCCAGCGCCATTTTCCGGGACGGGCTGGCTGCGGTCTTCACGTTCGGCGGGATCATTGCGGCAGGAACCTTCGGCTTCGAACTTTCGCAGGTCATCTTCTTCGCCATCTTCGGCAACATCGTGGCTGCCGCGGGAGCCATCGTCGGCGGATTCCTGGACGACAGGGTCGGTCCCAAGGCCGTGATCCTCGGCTCCCTGACCGGCCTGCTGGTCGCCGGGACGGTGATCCTGGTGCTGGGCAACGGCGACTACGTCTTCTTCGGCACGGCCTGGGCCGGCAGCACCACGTTCTGGGTGTTCGGGCTGTTCCTTTGCCTGTTCGTGGGGCCGGCCCAGTCGTCTTCCCGCGCGTACCTGGCAAGGTTGGCGCCGCAGGGCGAATCCGGAGAACTGTTCGGCCTGTACGCAACCACCGGCCGGGCCGTCAGCTTCCTGGCCCCGACGCTGTTCACGCTGTGCATCACCGTGGCCACACCGCTGGTGGCTGAAGGGGAGGCACAGCGCTGGGGCATTCTGGGGATCATGGTGGTGCTCCTCGCCGGACTGCTGGTCCTCCTCCCGGTGAAGCCGCCCAGCGAAACCGAAATCGCCGTCGTCCCGGACGCCTAGCGGGAACGGATCCTTAAGCCCCTCCCCACCCAACCCCAGGCGCGAACGGATCCTTGAGGCCCCGTTTCGCCGTCCGATCAGGGCCGTAAATGTCCGTTCGCGGACTAGGCTGATGGTATGAACGTGGAAGAGACGGACCTCCCCGGCCTCGGCAGGCGCAAGGACTTCATGACAGCCTCCGGTCGGAGGATCGGCGTAGTGGAGCTGCGCGAGGGCCAGACAGAACTGTTCGTTTCCACGTGGGATGATCCCGACACTTGCCAGGCCTCCATTCCGCTGACCGGCGACGAAGCTGCCACCCTCGGCAACCTGCTGGGCGGCCAGCATCTGGCCATGAAGCTGACGGAGGCCCACCGCGAGGTTCCTGGCATCGTGACGAGGCAGTTCTCCATCGCCCCGGACTCACCGTTCCAAAACCAGCCCATGGGCAAGGCATGCATCCGCACCCGGTGCGGTGTTTCGATCGTGGCGATCATGCGTGAAGGTGAGGTGGTTCCCTCACCAGGGCCCGACGTCGTCCTTCACTCAGGCGATCTTCTGGTCGCTGTCGGTACGCAAGAAGGCCTTGATTCAGCGGCCGATATCCTCCGCAACGGCTGACCGTCATGGACCGCCTGGCCCTGACTCTCATCGAACTGGGTGCGGTCGTGTTCTCCCTCGGCCTGCTGGCGAGGCTGGCCGGCCGGATCGGCATGTCTCCCATCCCGCTTTATCTGGTGGGTGGCCTGTGCTTCGGCGCGGGCGGCCTCGTGGAACTGAGCGGGATGAAGGAGTTCGCGCACCTCTCCGGTGAAATCGGCGTCATCCTGCTGCTGCTTATGCTCGGTCTGGAATATACGGCCGCCGAACTGGTCACCGGGCTGCGGAGATCCTGGCAGGGCGGCGTCTTGGACCTGGTGCTCAATTTCGCCCCCGGGGCCGCCCTCGCCGCGATGCTCGGGTGGGGCCTGGTCGGTGCCATGGTGATGGGCGGGGTCACTTACATCTCCTCGTCCGGCATAGCGGCCAAGGTCATCACGGACCTTGGCCGTATCGGTAACAGGGAAACGCCGGTAGTGCTCTCGATCCTGGTGTTCGAAGACCTGGCCATGGCCGTTTACCTCCCGATCCTCACTGCCACACTTGCCGGCGTCAGCTTTCTGGGGGGCCTGCAGACCGTGGGCATTTCGCTGGCCGTGGTCACTGTGGTGCTGGTGGTGGCGCTGCGGCATGGTCATCACGTCTCCAAAGCGGTGCACAGCGAAAACTCCGAAGTCTTCCTGCTCAATCTGCTCGGCGCGGCGCTCCTGGTGGCCGGCGTGGCCGCGGCCCTGCAGGTGTCAGCCGCGGTGGGCGCGTTCATGCTCGGGATTGCCATCTCCGGCGCCACGGCCCACAGCGCCACCAGGATCCTCGAGCCCCTGCGGGACCTGTTCGCCGCCATCTTCTTCGTGGCCTTCGGGCTCAATACGGATCCTATGTCCATCCCGCCAGTCCTCGGATGGGCGCTCGTCCTCGCCGTCGTCACCGCCGCGACGAAGATGCTCACCGGGGTGTGGGCCGCCAAGCGGGCAGGCATTGCACGGCCGGGCCGGTTCCGCGCGGGAGCCTCACTGATTGCCCGCGGCGAGTTCTCGATTGTCATTGCAGGCCTCGCGGTCACGTCAGGCGTGGTCCAGGCCGAGCTGGCCGCCCTCGCCACGGCCTATGTCCTGCTCATGGCGATCTTCGGCCCCTTGGCCGCGCGCTACGTCGAGCCGCTGGTCAAGAAGTTCTCCCGCCCTGCAAGGACCGAGACGGTCCGCGCCTGACACCGTCGCTCCGGCGTGTCATCGATGCGCGAGATCTCGGCACTTACCCGGATTCGAAGCGCGGAGATCTCACGTCTCGTTCCGCCACCCGGCCCTGACAAGGGCGTCCAGGACGCGGTGGGCGCACCCGTCGTAGCCATGGGCCTTCACCTGTCCCGCGGTTACGGTGACGGAGGTCCAGCCGATCGCGTCGATGGACTCGTCGCGCCGGATATCCGATTCACGCTGGCGGAGCTCCAGGTGGTGCCGGCCGTCGTAGTTCACCGCCACCTTGAAGCCGGGAAAGGCCATGTCCGGCCAGGCCAGTTCCCATCCCGTCTCATCCATGACCACATGGCTCAGCACGGGTTCGGGGAGGCCGAGCCTGCCGAAGGCCAGCCGGAGCCTGGTCTCGGGCGCAGAGTCGGCGCCAACCCGTGCCAGCTCAAGCGCTGCCTTCGCCTTTCGGATACCCCGGGCGCCTCTGTTAGTCTCCACCTGGTTCCGCAAATCGGCCAAGGAACACAGGGCCAGCCGGTTGCGGCCGAAGCTCCGCGACTGGCTGCAGATGAAGAAGTCCGCGGCGACCACCAAATCTTCCGGCTCGAGTACCGAAGCCAGGTCGAACCAGGTCCTGGCCGGAGTGGTGAGGGGAACGCCGTCGAGCACGGTCAGGTCAGAGCCCCGCAGGTCGAGGCGGTGGCCGGCTACCCCCTTCCGGACGGGTCGCGTCCCGCCGTCCACCCGTGCCAGGTGCACCCGGAACTCATTCTGGACAAACCACGGCAGCGGGCATCGCCAGAGCAGACCGGCTGTTCCGGAGCAGCACACAGTGGAAGGACACATTCCGGCAAGCAGCCGGCAGGTATGCGCCAGGTCCTGTCCCGCGCCCCACGGCACCCGCACCCCGCGGCTTGCCACGCGGAGGTCGCTGCGCCATGCGCGATGTGGTGGCACCCCCTCGGCGAGCTGCTCGACTAGGGTGAAGGACCTGCCCGCGAGAGCGTCGGGTAACGGTTGCGGCTTCCTCATGGGCCATTGTGGGCACCTTCGCGGAGGCCGATTCGGGTTATCCACAGTGGGGAGGGGTAGTGCCGCCGCGGAGCGCTCATCGATGCGTGAGGTCTCGGCGGTTACGTGGAGTCAAAGCGCCGAGACCTCACGCGTCGGCGTGAGCCCGGGCGCCAAACCAGAGCGCTAAATGTCCGTGCGGTGGAAGTTCAGGTGGCTGCGGCTCGCGGTGGGTCCGCGCTGGCCCTGGTAGCGGTTGCCGTACTCGCCGGAGCCGTAGGGGTGCTCGGCAGCAGAGGTCAGGCGGAAGAAGCAGAGCTGGCCGATCTTCATTCCCGGCCAGAGCTTGATGGGCAGCGTGGCCATGTTGGACAGCTCCAGCGTGACGTGGCCGGAGAATCCGGGATCGATAAAGCCGGCGGTGGAGTGCGTCAGCAGGCCCAGCCGGCCAAGGGACGACTTGCCCTCGAGACGCGCGGCGATGTCGTCCGGCAGTGTGACGGTTTCGTAGGTGGAGCCCAGCACAAACTCACCGGGGTGCAGGATGAACGGCTCGCCCTCCTCCACCTCCACCAGGCGGGTCAGCTCGGGCTGCTCTTCCGCGGGATCGATGTGGGCGTACTTGTGGTTGTCGAACAGCCGGAAAAAGCGGTCAATCCGGACATCCACGGAGGACGGCTGCACCATCCCGGAGTCGTACGGGTCCAGCACGATCCGTTCGGAATCAATTTCGGCACGAATGTCGCGGTCAGAGATCAGCACACCTTCAAAAATAGCATTGCTGGCGCCCGCGCCTCCCATTAGTGTTGCGAGAACAATCCGGCCGACGGTCTCACGTCACACGGCCAAAATAGAGCTGGGGATATTTTGAAGAAGATTGCGGCCCAGGCCGTTGTTGCGATCATGTGCGCCCTCGCACTGTCGGCTCCGGCGGCGAGCGGCGTTCCGGCGCCGGAGCCCGGCCGTCAGGCTGTTGCCCACCAGGTCGTGACGGCGCAACCCACCCCGGGCGGCACCACTTCCTCTTCGGCCGACGACGGCGGGCCGGCCTCCGCGGCCCCCTCACCCGGGCAGCCGCCCGCCACAGCCGTGGAAGCGGCGCCAGCGCCGCCAGCCCCCTCCGCACTGCCTTCATCGACCGCCTCGGTCCCGGCGGCGTCATCACCTGCCGTGGCCTCGCAACGAACGACGGCCACGGCGCAGGTGACGACCCAGCAGATGACCACCGCGCAGCCGGCCGTCGGACCCCCGGACCCTGCGGCTTCAGGGTCAACCGCCGCCGGCCCGCCTGAACCGGCGTCCATCCCGCCGCTCTCAGCCCCTGCCGGTGCATTCGCGTCCGCGCCGCCGCCGACGCTGGGAGGATCGGCCCAGACAAAGTCGGCCGCGTCCGTTGCCCCGGGAACCCTCACCCCCGAGGCCCTGGTGCCCGACAGCAACGCAGCCCAGGTCGCCGCTGTCTTCAACGCGATCAACACCTACCGGGCATCCCTGGGGCTCGCTGCCGTGAAGTACCACGCGACGGTGGCAGGCTTGGCGCAGGAGTGGTCCGACAGCGTCGCCTCCCGCGAAGTCATCGAGCACCGGGCGAACTTCTGGACGGACGCACGGGCCCTCAGCCCGAACAACGGCGCGGGCGAGGTCATTGCCGTCCGCTGGGACCGCGATGCCGCGCAGCTCGTCGAGTGGTGGAAAGGCTCCCCGGCCCACAACGCCATCCTGACCGATCCGCGTTTCAACGTGGTGGGCATTGGCATCACGTTCACCGACGGAAACTGGCAAACCACCCCGAACCGCTACACCATGTGGGGCGTGGTGAACTTCTTCGGCTATTCAGCCCTCCCCGCCGGGACCACCGCGAGCCCGGGCGGCACCACCGCTCTTCCCGCCGAACCCGCCAGCGTCTGCGATCCCCTGGTCAAACACATGCCGCCCACCCTTGATCTGGCCACGGCATCCATCCGCAGCGCTGGGGACCTCGTCTCAGTGGACGCGACAGGCCAACTCGTCAACCGTTCCTCGTTGGGGTCGGGGCTGTTTGGCCCGGCGGAACCCATCGGCACGGGTTTCGCGGCAGCCAAGACGGTGTTCGTCACGGACTGGGAGCGCGACGGCGTTTTCGACGTGGTGAGCCAGTGGAACGACGGCCGGCTTACGCTGCACTCGGGTGTGCTCACGGGCGGATTCCTGCCGCCCGTGACGCTGGGCCAGTCCGGCTGGGCGGGCCTCACACTGGCGGTCGGCGGCTGGTGCTCAACCAACAGGCTGCCCCAACTCCTGGCCCTCGACGCCGCGGCCAACCTCTGGCTGTATCCCAACCAGGGCAGCGGCGACCTCGTCCAGCGCACCCTGATCGCCTCCGGCGTCTCCGCGACGCGGCTAGCCATGGCCGATTACGACGGCGACGGGTTCCAGGATCTGCTGGCCCGCCAAGGTGACGGCACCGTATCCCTCTACCGGGGTTCCGGCCGCCTGTCACCGGTGGCCGAGGCGCGGGGCGTCGTGGCGGGCGGCTGGGGTGACGTGTTGGCCATCCGTGCGCTGCGTGGCGTCACCGGACCCTATTCCACCGGCCTGGCCATCCAGCGGGCCGGCGACGCCGTACAGTACTGGGATCTCAGCGGCGGGGCGCTTGCGACGCCCTCAGCTGTTCCCGGAAACTGGGCAGGCCACCGGCTGGCGCAGTAGCCCGCGGCGCAGTAGCCCAGCGGAACCGGAGCGCCGGCAGCGGGGTCTCAGACCGCCGTCGGACGCTCTTCCAATACTGCCGGGAGCCGTCCAATCTGCGCTACATCTTCCTGCAATCTCCGCTGGACCGCGGTGCGGGTGAAGGTCCGGAGTCCCTTGAGCGGGGCTTCGAGCGCAAAGCGCACCCGTGTTCCGCTGCCCTCGGTGCTGAGGTAGAAGCCGCCGCGCGACAGGGACGGGCCGGCCACCACCTGGAACTGGATTTCAGCACCCGGCCGGGCCTGCGTGATTTCGTAATCCCCCGCAACCGGGTGCCCGCGCAGGCCCATCAGCGTCACCTGATATCTGGCCCCCGGCGCCCCGGCAGGACCGGAGCTCAGGCTGATGCTGCGAATAGTCGGCTGCCAGCGGGGAAGGTTCAGTCCGTTCAGGAGAAAGGAGTAGACGGTGATGGCATCGCGCTGAACGAAAACCTCGTGTTCCGCAAATGCCATGGGATCCTTTCGACGTCGGGCCTGTCCGTGTAGCCCGTTCCCCCGTTCTGCAGCTAACGGACATCAGGATAGCCACCGGCGCCCGGGGCCCAGCGAAAGAGGACCGGGCCTTTACCGAAGAGTTACGGGGAGACGGGACGGAACTGCGTCGGCGGCGCTCCGGCGAGGACACGGAGAGCATGTGGGCAGAGCGGCACCGCAACTGCGCTAAGCTAGGTTCTGCGCCGGCGGAATCCGGTGCGCTGCGGCTGTAGCTCAATGGTAGAGCGCTAGCTTCCCAAGCTCGATACGCGGGTTCGATTCCCGTCAGCCGCTCCATTTCTCCCCAGTCCCCGCCGGCACGTTTCACGGCCGCCCGGGCCGTTCCCTTTCAAGGGCGCGTTTGGCAGTTACCTGTATGGTCAGAAGTCAGGAACTTCTTCGGTTCCGCTACAGGAGCAATCATGGCTGACAAATCCCCCCGTCAAGCAGCATCCAAAAAATCCGGCAAATCCATCAAGGAAAAGCGCGCCGACAAGAGGGCCACCTCAGCGCCGGCCAGCTCGCTGGACAAGACTTCAGCCAAACCGATGCCGGCAAAGAAGAAGTGACGGGTTCGCCGAACCATCTCACCCTGGGCGTGGTTGCCTCGTCGCGCAAACCCGACGAGCGCCGCCTGCCCCTGCACCCGCTCCACCTCGAGCGGATTGCGCCGGAGCTGCGCCAGCGGTTGATCCTGGAGCGTGGCTACGGCGAACGCTTTGGCTTGTCCGATGCCCAGCTCGGCCCGCTGGTGGGGCGCCTGGCCAGCCGGGAAGAGCTTGTGGCGAAAGCCGACGTCGTGCTGCTGCCGAAACCGCAGCCCCAGGACCTCGCCGAACTCCGCGACGGCCAAACCCTCTGGGGCTGGCCGCACTGCGTCCAGGACCGGGCCATCACACAGCTGGCCATCGACAAGAAGCTCACCCTCATCGCCTTCGAGGCCATGAACCACTGGGCCAGCGACGGCGGCTTCGGCCTCCACGTTTTCCACAAGAACAACGAGCTGGCCGGCTACTGCTCGGTGATCCACGCCCTGGCGCTTACCGGGTCGACGGGAGACTATGGACGGCGGCTCAGCGCCGTCGTCATCGGTTTCGGTGCCACCGCGCGCGGGGCGGTAACGGCCCTGAACGCGCATGGCATCCACGACGTCCAGGTGCTCACCAACCGCGGCGTCGCTGCTGTGGGCTCCCCCATCCACTCGGTGCGGATCACGCAGTTCGACCACGACGACAAGGCGCCGTTCCTCAGCCAGGTCATCACCGAGCGTGGCCGCGTCCCCCTGGCGCCGTTCCTGGCCGAGAGCGACATCGTAGTCAACTGCACGCTGCAGGACCCGAACAATCCGCTCACCTATCTGCAAGCGGACGACCTCGGGGCGTTCCGTCCCGGCAGCCTGATCGTGGATGTTTCCTGCGACGAGGGCATGGGTTTCAGCTGGGCCAAGACCACCAGCTTTGCCGAACCGATGTTCACCGTGGGCGACCACATCGATTACTACGCGGTGGACCACAGCCCGTCCTACCTGTGGAACTCCTCAAGCTGGGAAATTAGCGAGGCACTCCTGCCGTTCCTGGAAACCGTGATGTCCGGGCCGGCTGCCTGGCAGGAGAACGAAACCATCAGCCGCGCCATCGAAATCCGCGACGGCGGGGTCATCAACAAGGACGTGCTGGAGTTCCAGCGGCGCGCGGCGGACTACCCGCACGCGCCGATTCCGGAAAGCTAGCACTGCCGGCCAACCGGCGCTCCCGGCCAATTGGGGCCGCCGGAAGGCCAGCCGCTAGGCGGCGGCCCGCTGCACCACCCGCAGCAGGCGCCGCCGGTCCCGGAAGTCCACCTTGAGCTTCAGCTCGCCCCGGCGGGCAAGCACGACGGCGACCGTCGCCGCTGCGAGCACCGGCAGCCCTCCTGCCACCAGCAGGGCGGCGTGCGGACCAAAGTGTTCGGCGATGCTTCCGATCATGGGTCCACCGATGGCCTGTCCGCCGATCAGAACCATGATGTACAGGCTCATTACCCTGCCACGGATCGCCATGTTGGAGCTGGTCTGGACCAGCTGGTTGGACGCCGTGAGGAACATCAGACACCAGAATCCGGACAGCACCATGGCCGCGCCGAACCATGCCAGCGACGGCGTGAAGGCTGACAGGCACAGCATGAGGCCGTACATTCCGGCGCCCAGGACCACTGACCGCAGCCGGAGCTGGCGCCGTCTGGTGGAGGCGATTGCCCCTGCCAGCGCACCCAAAGCGACCAGGGCGTTCAGCATGCCGTAGCCGCCGGCACCGATGCCATAGACATGGTCCGCGAACGCGGCCAGCAGCACGGGCAGGCTCATGGCGAACACGGCAATGAATCCTGCCATCAGCCACGGCCAGTAGATGGTGGGTTTGCTGAGCGCATACCGCAGCCCTTCGCGGAGCATGCCCTTGCGCTTCGGTGCGGGGGCGCTGATGAACAGCTCGTCCTTGCGCAGGAGAAGCAGCATGGTCACCGTGGAACAGCACGCAACGGCATTGGCGGCGAAGGCCCACCCGGCGCCGACCGCGGTGAGGAGCACGCCCGCGACTGCGGGCCCTATCAGTCCACCCAGCTGGAACGTTGTGGAGTTCACGCTGATGGCATTCCGCAGGTACCGGGGGCCCACGAGTTCATGGACGAACACCTGCCGGGCCGGCTGGTCCAGCACTGTGACCAGGCCCAGCACGAACGCTATGACATACACATGCCACACTTCTATGGCTCCGCTGAGGGCCGGCCCGGCGAGAGCGGCCGCCAAGACCGCCGCCATTGACTGGCAGCTGATCAGGATCCTGCGTTTCGCGAACCGGTCCGCAATCATGCCGCCCCAGGGTCCCAGCACCAGGGACGGCGTGAACTGCAGCGCCACGGTGAAGCCGACGGCGGTGACGGAACCGGAGAGCTGAAGCACCAGCCAGTCTTGGGCGATCCGCTGCATCCACAGGGCAATGACTGCAACAAAGTGTCCGATCGCGAAGATCCGGAAGTTGGGAACGCGGAGGGAGATGAACGTGTGACGCCATGGGAGGCGCTCACTGACGACGGCGACGGGCTGGGTGACGGTGGCCGTTGACGGCGGTGGGGGTGTCACAGGAAGTCCTCAGGAGAGCGGGCTGACGGGGGTGCCTCTAACGCTAGAGTTGGAGCTGATGATTATGGAAGACTATGGGGCTTATAAGTAGCATTGCGGAACGTAATGCATGCCCCGACAGACCCCACCCAGCCCGCCCGCCGGCGGTGCGCGCCAGCCACCAGGAGTCCGCATGTTCGAACCGGCCCAGCTGCGATCCTTCCTCGCCGTTGCCGAAACGCTGAGTTTCACCAAGGCCGCCGACCGGCTGGGGCTGGCCCAGCCGACCGTCAGCCAACACGTGCGCAAACTCGAGACGGCCGCGAAGCGGGTGCTGATCACCCGGGACACCCGCGACGTTCGGCTGACGGACAACGGTGATGCCATGGCCGGGTTCGCCCGCAGCATCCTCGCGGCCCATGATGCCGCCGCCCGCTACTTCTCCGGCTCAGCGATGCGGGGGCGGCTCCGGTTCGGCACCGCCGACGACCTCGCCATCACCGGACTGCCGCGCATCCTCAGGGAGTTCCGGCAAATCTATCCACAGATCAACCTTGAGCTGACCGTCGGCCAGAGCGACCAGCTCTACAAGCGGCTCAACTCCGGCCAGCTGGACCTTGTTTTCGTGAAGTGGGTGGCGGGCGCGAAGGACGGCATCGTGGTCCAGCACGACTCCTTTTCCTGGGTGGGCCTGGAACAGACCACGCTGCAGCCGGGAGACACGGTGCCACTGATCGCCTATCCGTCTCCGAGCCTGAGCCGCAAACTCGCCATCGACGCCCTTGAGTCCGCGGGCCGGACCTGGCGCATCACCTGCACCACCAGGCAGATCAGCGGCGTGCTGGCGGCCGTGCGCGCAGGAATCGGCGTGGCGGTCATGCCCTCGTCGCTGGTGCCGGAGGACTTGAAAATCATCACGCGCCGCTTCGAGCTGCCGCCGGTGGGCGACGTCGATTTCACCCTGATTCGCAACCCGCTGGCCAACGCCGAAGTCATTGACGCACTGACCCAGGCAATCATGGGACGGACTCTGAAGAAGCAGGTTTGAGCCCGGGGCCCCCTGGATATGGAAGCAAAACGATTGATAATCGTTATACTGCGGGCTTATGCTGTGACTGTTGCCGGTCATGCAGCGGCCGATGACACCGATTCGATGACGAACTAATCCTGCAACGAGGCAGGCATTGTTCGGGATAGGCACGCCGTGACCACAACCGCTAACCGCCACTTCCCCCGCCACTCTACGACAGTAGACACCGAATACGTTGGCAAGCCCAACTGCGACAAATGCGGAACAGACGAGTTCATCTACCTTGAATCTTTCGTTCCGCCAACGTACCGCCAAGACGGCACCGTCAGGACGCTGGGCGAAGTCGCCTACACCTGCACGCGATGCGAAGAATTTTCCGCCCACAGTGTTCCATCGTCCTGGGCGCCGCCCGGCTGGTATCTGGGCTGAGCGCACTGGACTCGGCGCGTTGGGCCGGCGCGCGCGGGCCTTCAAAGCGCTGGGGGTCAAGGCTCAGCGTCACCGCAAACACCCTGGAATGTGAAACGGGCGGGCACCTGATGGTGCCCGCCCGTTTTTGTTCTGCCTGTGCGTGTGCCGGCCCGTTCCCGAACCGGCGCGCGCCAACCTGGTTTGTTAGATCAGCGCATCGGACAGGTGGTTAAGCGTCCCGAACCGGTGTGCCGTGATGCTGACGGCCTGCTCGTGCAGGAACGGCAGCATTTCGACGCGGCCCGCTTCGGTCACGTCGTGCGCGTAGATTGCCACGTCCGGTCGGCCACCCGTTGCCTCTGCCAGCGCGGCCGCCGAGCCGCCGATCAGGCGGATGCGTGCGCCCGACAGTTTGCCGGCGCCAGCGAGCCGGCCCGCGGAGGCCAGCCACGCGGCGTCGTCCTCCACCGTGACGGGGATGTCCAGTCCGGTCAGCACGGAACGCACCTGTGCCGGAAGTTCAACGCCGGTGGAGACCGTCAGCTTCGACCCGGCAAGCACGCCGGCGGCTACTGTGCGGAGCAGCGCGTGGACAGTTTCGCCGTCGGACAGCCGGACGCTGACCGGCAGCGCACGGTACCGGAAGATGTTGCGCTCGGCGCTCAGCCCGGAGACATCCCTGGCGGTGCCGAATTCGTCTGCCCAGGCCAAGGCATCGGAGCCCAGTGCCCGCTGCAGCGACTCCAGCTCCGCAGCGTCGAGCTCGGCCTTCGCCGCGTTGACGAGCCGGCGCACACCCGGGTGGGTGATGCGTGCGGCTGAACCGTGCGAGCTTTCCTTGCTGGTCCAGTCGCCCAGGCCTGCAAGGTAGTTGGGTCCGCCGGCCTTGGTGCCGGCCCCGACGGCGGATTTCTTCCAGCCGCCGAACGGCTGGCGCTGGACGATCGCACCGGTGATGCCGCGGTTCACGTACAGGTTGCCGGCCTGGATGGTGTCCAGCCACAGGTCCAGTTCGTCGGTGCTGAGGGAGTGCAGGCCTGCCGTGAGGCCGTATTCGATCTGGTTCTGGATGGCAATGGCCTCTTCCAGGGTCTCCGCGGTCATCACGCCGAGGACCGGCCCGAAGAACTCGGTCAGGTGGAAGTAGGATCCGCGCCGCACGCCGTAGCGGACACCGGGGCTCCACAGCCGGCCCGTGCCGTCCAGCTTCCGCGGCTCAACGGCCCAGTTTTCGCCTTCACCCAGCGTGGTGAGGGCGTTGAGCAGCTTGCCGCCGGCTGGCTCGATGATCGGACCCATCTGGCTCGTCGGGTCCTCCGGGTAGCCCACCTTGAGGGAGGTCACGGCGTCGATCAGCTGGTTGTGGAAGCGCCTGGACTTGGCCACGGAGCCCACGAGGATCACCAGGGACGCAGCCGAACACTTCTGCCCGGCGTGCCCGAACGCGGAGTACGCCACGTCCTTGGCGGCAAGGTCCAGGTCGGCGCTGGGGGTCACGATGATGGCGTTCTTGCCGCTGGTCTCGGCGAGCAGCGGCAGGTCCTTCCGGAAGGACCGGAACAGCTCGGCCGTCTCGTAGCCGCCGGTGAGGATCACGCGGTCAACCGCGGGGTGCGAAATCAGCTGCTGGCCGAGCTCACGCTCGCCGAGCTGCACCATGGTCAGCACGTCGCGGGGAACGCCGGCTTCCCAGAGGGCCTCGATCATCACGGCGCCGCTGCGGCGCGCCTGCTTGGCGGGCTTGATGACGACGGCGGAGCCGGCGGCGAGAGCCGCGAGGGTGGAACCGGCGGGGATGGCCACCGGGAAGTTCCACGGCGGTGTCACTACGGTGAGTTTCGCCGGAACGAACGTGGCGCCGTCGACGTCGTCAAGCTTGCGTGCCGACTCGGCGTAGTAGTGGGCGAAGTCGACGGCCTCGCTGACCTCGGGGTCGCCCTGGTCGATGGTCTTTCCGGTCTCGCTTGCCATGACCTCGAGCAGATCCGCGCGGCGGGCCTCGAGGGTTTCGCCGGCGCGGTGCAGGATCTCGGCGCGTTCGGCGCCGGAGAGCGCTCCCCAGGCCTTGCCCTTTTCGACCGCGGTTTCGATCACCCTGTTGAGGGTGCCCGCGTCCGTGATGGTCGCGGCCGCCACGGAAGCGTTACCGAGGGTCGAGGACGGAATACGGCCCAGGATGGCGCGGCCCCAGTCGCGGTTGGCTGGCAGGGACGGGTCGGTGTCCGGGGTGTTCTCGAAGTGGTCGTGCGGCCTGGTTTCGGCCGGAAGGCTGCGGTTCTGCACGCGGTTCGGCGGCGGCACTTCGCCGTCGAGACTTTCCAGGGACCGCATGAAACGCTGCTTCTCGCGCTCGAAAAGGGATTCGTTTTCGCTGAGTTCGAAGACGGCGGACATGAAGTTGTCCTGACTGGCACCCTCTTCGAGGCGGCGGATCAGGTAGGCGATCGCCACGTCGAACTCGGCAGGGTGCACCACCGGGGTGTAGAGCAGCAGCGAGCCGACGTCCTTCTTCACGGCCTCGGCCTGGCCCTGGGCCATGCCCAGGAGCATCTCGAACTCGATGCCGGATTCCACGCCGCGCTTCTTGGCCAGCAGCCACGCGAAGGCGATGTCAAAGAGGTTGTGACCGGCCACGCCGATCCGGATGTTGCTGATGCGGTCCGGGTGCAGGGCGTAGTTGATGACGCGCTTGTAGTTGGTGTCGGAGTCCTGCTTGGTGCCCCAGGTTGCCAGCGGCCAGTCGTGGAGGGAGGACTCCACCTGTTCCATGGGCAGATTGGCGCCCTTGACGACGCGGACCTTGATGCCTGCACCGCCGTCCGCGCGGCGTGCGGCGGCCCAGTCCTGCAATCGGATCATGGCGGCGAGCGCGTCCGGGAGGTAGGCCTGAAGCACGATGCCGGCTTCGAGGTTCTTGAATTCGGGCCTGTCCAGGATCCGGGTGAAGACCGCGATGGTCATGTCCAGGTCCTTGTACTCCTCCATGTCCAGGTTGATGAACTTGGCGTTCTGTCCGCCGCTGGCGAAGGACGCGGCTTTGGCGAACAGCGGGGTGAGCTTTTCGACGACGTGCTCCACGGCTTCGTCGAAGGCCCAGGCGGAGTGCGGAGCCACAGTGGAGGACACCTTGATGGAGACGTAGTCCACATCAGGCCGGGCCAGCAGCGTGTGGGTGCCCTCGAGCCGGCGGGCTGCTTCGTGCTCGCCCAGGACGGCCTCGCCGAGCAGGTTCACGTTGAGTTTGATGCCGTCCTTGCGGATCTTGGCGATGGCCGGGCCGAGCTTTGCATCGGTGGCGTCGACGATGAGGTGGCCCACCATTGCACGCAGCACGCGGCGGGCAATGGGAATGACCACCTGAGGCAGGACGGGGGCCATGGTGCCGCCGAGGCGGACAGCGCTGCGCATGTGCCAGGGCAGGAAGGCGGGAACCTTTGGCGCCAGGGCGGCCAGGTTCCGAGCGGCGACGTGCAGGTCTTCGGGACGGACCACGCCGTCCACGAAACCGACGGTGAAGTCAAGGCCGTTCGGGTCCTTCAGGACGCCGGCGAGCTGTTCCGCGGAAGCGTCCACGGGTACCTTGGCGGCTTCGGTCAGCCAGTGGCGGACCAGGACAATGGTTTCCTCGGCCAGGGCTGCGGCCTCGGCGACGCCGGAGCCGGACGGGGCGGTGGCGACGGCGCCGGTTTCAGCGGCGTCCTTGCCTGCATTCACTCGGTGATCCGTTGCGGTGTTGGTCATGGCTGTCTCGCTCTTTCAGTGGGTGGGGACCGTCTCACTCATCAGTATGAGCCTGCATTCACATAAGATAAAGCGATCTTTTCTGAGCAATACAAGTTAGAAAAACCGAAGGCTCGCGGACCCGTCCGAACGTTCGGAAATGCGGCGGATTTGCCCACCTTTTTGGACAATATTCGGCAACCTCCCCCGGACGCTCTCTCACTTCCGGTCGCCTCCCCGCCGGACGCTCTCGCACTTCCTGCAGAAAGACAACGAACCCTCTCTCACTGGGTGAGAGAGGGTTCGTCAATATTCCGCAATATGTGAGAGAGCGTCCTGTGATTTGCGACAGGAAGTGAGAGAGCGTTCGCGTTGCTAGTTCACCGGGGTGTGCATCTCCACGGCCTCGTTGTGACGCGGGCTGTTCGGGTTCATTAGGGAGTGCTTCCGTCCGTAGCCGAAGTAGATGGTCAGGCCGATGATGAGCCAGATGACGAACCGCACCCAGGTGGCGAAGGGAAGTTGCGTCATGAGGAAGCCGGAGGACAGGATGCCGAAGGCTGGCACCAAGGGCATCAGCGGGAGCCGAAAGGTACGCGGGGCGTCGGGCCTCTTGTAGCGGAAGATGATGACCGAGAGACAGACGACGACGAAGGCGGCCAGAATGCCGATGTTGGTCAGATCCGCGACCTCCTTGATGGGGAAAACTCCCGCCAGGAACGCTGATGTGATGCCGGCGATCCAGGTGACGCGCTGCGGAGTGCCGTGCCGGTCCGTCTTGGCGAACCAGCCCGGGAGCAGTCCGTCGCGGCTCATTGAGAACCAGACGCGGGTGACACCCAGGAGGAAGGTCAGCATCACCGTGAGGATGGAAAGGACGGCGAAAACGGAAATGATGGTGGCGATCACCGGCAGCCCCACCGAGGAGAAGGCAGACGCGAACCCAGCCTTTGGGTCGATCTCTTGGTAATTCTGCATCCCGGTCAGTACCAAAGTGGCGGCAACATAAAGGAGCATGGCCACGATGAGGGAGAGGATGATGGCCTTGGGCATGTGCTTCTTGCCGTCGGTAGCCTCCTCCGCCGCGGTACTCATGGCGTCGTAGCCGAACACGGCGAAGAACACGGTGGCCGAACCTGCCACCACTGGGCCGAAGCCACTCGGCATGAACGGATTGTAGTTGTTGGTGTCGACGTAGAAGATGCCCAATCCGATGATGAATATGATCAGGACCACCTTGATGGCCACGGCCACGAGTTCAAACCGGCCGAACGCCTTGGTGCCACGGGACAGGATCCAGGTCACGATGAGGCAGACCACGATCGCGGGAATGTTGACGATGCCGCCCTTGCCCTCATCCGCTGTCGACGTCATCCAGACGGGCATATGGATCCCGATACCGGACAGGAAGGCATCGAAGTAGCCGGAGATGCCGATGGCCACCACCGCCACGATGGCAATGTACTCCAGCAGCAGGTCCCAGCCGATGAACCAGCCGATGACCTCCCCAAGGGCCACGTATCCGTATGTATAGGCGGAGCCAGCGCGCGGGATCATGCCGGCAAATTCGGCATAGGAGAGCGCCGCGGCCGCTGATGCCAGGCCCGCGATCAGAAAGGAAAACAGGACGGCCGGGCCGACGCCGGGGGTGTCCTCGCTACCATGGGCCACGAGGCCGGCGAGCGAAAAGATGCCAACGCCGATAATGCCGCCGACGCCGATGGCTGTGAGCTGCCACAGCCCAAGGGACTTGAACAGGCCGCTGTGCTTGTTCTCTACTTCGATGTCATCGATGGGCTTGCGCCGCATCACAGACTGGGTGGGATCTTTAATGGTCATCAAGGACTCCTGCGTAGGTGCGGCCCCATCATCCGCCCTGTGATGGGGGTAACTCTGATCAGTATGCAAGCAACGTTGCATTAGATAAAGTGAATACTTCTAAACAGTATTCATTAGTTCATCCACTCATTTACTCAACCCAAAGGAACAGTCAGTGCTCGACGTCCGCCGCCTGAGACTGCTCCGCGAGCTGAAGATCCGGGGCACCCTCGCCGAGGTGGCCGCCGCCCTGCAGTACAGTCCGTCCTCAGTGTCCCAGCAACTGGCCCTGCTTGAGAAGGAAGTAGGGGTGGAATTGCTCAGGAAAACCGGCCGGAGAGTCCAGCTCACTCCCCAGGCGGAAGTCCTGGTGGCCCACACGGCACAGCTCCTCGAGACGCTGGAGCAGGCCGAGGCCGACCTCGCCGCGTCGCTCACCACCGTCTCCGGCACTGTCCGGATCGCCGTCTTCCAGTCGGCGGCGCTGGCGCTCATGCCGGACACCTTGACCCGCATGACCGCCAGCTACCCGGAGGTGCGGATCGAAATGACGCAGCGGGAGCCGGAAACGGCCCTGCATGAAACGTGGGCCCGGGACTTCGACCTCGTCATTGCCGAGCAGTATCCCGGGCACGCCGCACCCCGGTATCCGGAACTGGACCGGGTACGGCTGACCAGTGATGCCATCAGGCTTGCCGTGCCGCCCCCGGCCGCGGACAGGAAGGTCATCACGTCGCTCGCGGACACGGAGGAGCTGCCGTGGGTCATGGAGCCGCGCGGCGCCGCCTCGCGTCACTGGGCCGAGCAGGCCTGCAGAAGCGCGGGCTTCGAACCCGACGTGCGCTTTGAAACCGCAGACCTCCAGGCCCAGATCCGGTTAATTGAATCGGGCAACGCCGTCGCCCTCATGCCGGATTTGGTCTGGACCGGCCGCGGCACCACAGCCCAGCTGATGGAACTGCCCGGGAAACCGCGCAGGACGGTCTTCACATCAGCGCGCCGCTCAAGCGCCCAGCGCCCGGCCATTCTCGCCGCCCGTGAGATCCTGGCGGCCACCGCTGCCTCGATCGCGGCGGCCAAAGATCATGAAATGGAAGCATCGCCATAGTGTCTCCTGCGTCACAGCGATACGGCTTGCCCGGCGTTAGACTGTTGAAGTTATGAATCGCACAATGTTTAAGTCCAAGATCCACCGCGCCACTGTCACGCACGCGGACCTGCACTACGTGGGCTCCGTCACCGTAGACCTGGACCTGCTGGATGCTGCCGACATCCTGCCCGGCGAGCTCGTGGCCATTGTGGACGTCACCAACGGCGCCCGCCTTGAGACCTACACCATCGCCGGCGAGCGCGGTTCCGGTGTCATCGGGATCAACGGCGCGGCCGCGCACCTGATGCACGAAAACGACCTCGTCATTCTGATCACCTACGCCCAGATGACCACGGAAGAGGCCAGGGCCTACACTCCCAAGGTGGTCCACGTTGACAAGGACAACAAGATTGTCCGGATCGGCAACGATCCTGCCGAGGGCCACACCGCCGGGCTCATGCGCCCGCCGTTTGCGTTGAACAACGCCACGTGCAGCTGACTGCGCCCCGCATCTGACCCAGGGCAACTCTCACTGCCCGAATAGCGAGATCCCTGCCACAAGCCCGTCCTTCGCCGAATAAATCTGATTAGGCTGGGACGGTGGACGCCACCCCCTGCACTTACGAGCCTTCTGCGACAACCGGATGCTAGGCGTTCTTGCGGGCTTTTTCGTTGTCTGGACCATCATCCTGGTGGGCATGTTCGTCGGTAGGCAGGGCATCCTGGGCGAAAATGCCCGTCAGGTCCTCAGCGGGCTGACCTTCTTCGTGGCCAGTCCCGCCCTGCTCTTCGAGACCCTCAGCAAGGCACGGCTTCACGACGTTTTCGCCGCCCCGTTGCTGGTCACTGCCGTGGGCGCCATGGCCACCGCTGCCATCTTCTTCGTCATCGTCAGGTTCCTGCTCAAGCGCAGCATTCCGGAGGCACTCATGTCATCCATGAGTGCCTCCCTGGCAAACTCGGCCAACCTCGGCATCCCCATCGCCGTGTACGTCCTGGGCGACGCCAGCTATGTGGCTCCCCTGCTGATCTTTCAGCTCGCGTTCTTCACGCCGCTGTTCCTCATGGCCCTTGATTCGACCACCAGCGCCCACCGCACCACGCCGCTCCGCTTCGTCCTGATGATCGTGAAGAACCCGATGATCGTCGGCTCCGCCCTGGGGCTGGTGGTGGCCGGGACTGGCTGGCAGGTTCCGCCGCTTGTCCTGCAGCCCATCCACCTGATCGGCGGTGCCGCCATTCCGGCCATGCTGATGGCCTTCGGCATGAGCCTGAACGGTTCCCGGCCGCTGCAGGCCGCCATGGGACGCCGGATTGACACCCTGCTGGCGAGCGCCTTCAAGCTCATCGTCCACCCGGCGATCGCCTATGCCTTTGCCCGCTTCGCGCTGGGCATGGACGGCCAGGCGCTCTTCGCCGTCGTGGTGACGTCCGCCCTGCCCACGGCCCAGAACGTCTTCGTGGCCGCCAGCCGCTACAAGACCGGCCTCACCGTTGCCAAGGACACGGTGCTGATCACCACCGTGGTGGCCGTGCCGGCCATGATCGGCGTGGCCGTGCTGCTGACGTGAACGCCCTTCGACCGAACGTGGAGGAACCTTGAACACATCCTTGGACACCGTCGTCATCGGAGGCGGGGCCATGGGCTCCGCTGCCGCCTGGGCTTTGGCCAAGCGAGGGCGCGACGTGACCCTGCTGGAACAGTTCGGGCCTGGGCACCGCGTCGGCGCATCGCACGGCTCCACCCGGAACCTCAGCCTGGCGTACTCCGAGCCGGACTACGTCGCCATGCTGGCGGAGGCACTCCGGCTCTGGGCTGAACTCGAAGACGAGAGCGGCGAGCGGCTGCTGGCGCGCACCGGCGTCGTAAACCACGGTCCGGATCCGCAGCTTGGCACCATGCATGCCGCACTGAACAGTGCCGGCCTCAGGGCCGACTTCCTGCCCCTGGCTGAAGCCGCCGAGCGCTGGCGCGGCATCCGCTTCGATCAGCAGGTCCTGCACATGCCGGACGGCGGCCAGCTGAATCCGGACGCGGCGCTGCCGGCCTTTCAAAGGCTGGCGGTCCGGAACGGCGCGGCGGTCCGCCACCATGTAAAGGTCCTGGACCTGAGGATTATTCTCGACGACGGCGTCCTACTCACCGTGGACGACGGCGGCTGCACCGAGGTGCTTACCGCCCGCCAGGCGGTGGTCACCGCCGGCGGCTGGACATCGAAGCTGCTCACCGGTGTGGCGGGAATGCCGCGGCTGACCGTAACCCAGGAGCAGCCCGCCCATTTCGGCATCGCGGATGATGGCGCCGACTGGCCCGGCTTCAACCATTTCCCTGGCCCCGGTGGCGAGTACGACGACTGGTACTCTCCCGTGTACGGCATGCACACCCCCGGCGAAGGCATCAAGGCCGGATGGCACGGAGTGGGTCCGGTGGTGGACCCGGACCACAGATCGTTCCAGCCTGAGCCGCTGCAGCGGGCCGCCCTGCAGCGCTACGCCAGGCACTGGCTGCCGGGCGTTGATGCCGGTTCCATGGCCGACATCAGCTGCACCTACACCACCGCCGCTGACCACAACTTCGTCCTGGACCGCATCGGCCCGGTGGTCATCGGGGCCGGCTTTGCCGGCCATGGCTTCAAGTTCACGCCAGTGGTGGGCAGGATCCTGGCCGACGTGGCCACCGGGGAAGGCGCCGCACCGGCCATCTTCTCGGCCGCCCGCACCGGTATTCGCTAGGAGCGCGGACACGGCCGCTCTGGCCTAGCTTCGCTGATGCTGGTCCAGGAGCCGGGCACAGCGGATGAAGCCGAGGTGCGAGTACGCCTGCGGGTGGTTTCCCAGATGGGTCTCGGTGCCCGGATCGTACTCCTCCGGCAGCAGCCCGGTGGGCCCGAACAGGTTGACCAGCTGATCGAACAGATCCCAGGCCTCCGCGATGCGGCCCACCGCCACATACGCTTCAATGAGCCAGGTGGTGCAGATGTGGAAGCCGCCCTCCAGGCCCGGCAGGCCGTCATCGTACCTGTACCGGAAGACGGTGGGCCCGACGCGGAGCTCCCGCTCCACGGCGGTGACGGTGTCCAGGAAGCGCTGGTCGGTCACCTCCAGCAGGCCCGACAGTCCGATGTGCAGGACGGCGGCATCAAGGTCCGGACTGTCGTAAGCGACGGTGTAGGAGGCAGCAGACTCGTCCCAGCCCTCCCGGAGCACCTCGTCCCTGATGGTGGCTGCTGTGGAAGCCCAGGAGGGCCCGGGCTCGCGGCCGTGGCGGGCTGCGGTGCGGAGGGCGCGGTCCAGGGTCACCCAGCACATGACCTTGGTATAGACGTGGTGCCGCGCGGCGCGCCTGGCCTCCCAGATGCCGTGGTCCGCCTCATGCCACCGGGCCAGCACCGCGCGCGTCATCTGCACCATCAGCTCCCAGTGCGAGTCGGCCAGCGAGCCCTGCGCTTCGCTCAGCCCGTGGATCAGCTCCGCAATGGGCCCAAACACGTCCAGCTGGACCTGGTGGTCGGCGGCGTTGCCGATCCGCACGGGCCGCGATCCCGCATACCCGGGCAGGCTTTCGATGATGGCTTCGGTGGACAGCGGCGCCCCGGTGACCGAGTAGAGCGGATGCAGCCACTCCGGGCCGGGGGCGTTGGCAAGAATCCCGCCAAGCCACCTCAGGAAGCCCTCGGCCTCCGCCGTCGACCCCAGGTCCACGAGCGCGTTCACGGTCATGGAACCGTCCCTGAGCCAGCAGTAACGGTAATCCCAGTTGCGGGTGCCGCCGATCCCTTCCGGCAACGACGTGGTGGGTGCCGCCAGCACGGCGCCGGTGGGTTCATGGACCAGCGCGCGCAGGACCAGGGCCGAGCGCCGCACCAGCGACGGCTTCACAGCGGGCAGCACCAGGCCCTGCACCCAGCGGCGGGAATGATGCGCGACGGCGGAGCGGCGGGCGGTTTCGTCTGTCCCGTTCGGGTGTTGCATCCCGGTGTCACCGCAGCGGAGATTGAGGACCACGGGACCGTGCTGCAGGTTGATCTCGGCTGTTGCCGTCGCGTGCCGGCCGTCCGAGGCGACGGCGAAGCTGACGCCGGGAGCGAGCAAAACGATGGGGTCTGACGTGCCGACGACGTGCAGTTCGCCGCCGCGCGCTTCCATGCTGAACGGCGCGTTGGCGTAGTCCGGCCGGGGCGCAAAGACGATCCGCGCCGCACCCGTACCGGACAGCACCCGGACCAGGCTGGTGATCCCGTCCGGGGCCGGTTCGAGATAGTCGGTCACGGTGACGTCCGCCCAGCGGGTCTCAACGATCATGGTGCTGTCCACGTAGCGCTGGCCCAGCACCTGTGAGGCTTTGACCGGCTCCACCGAGAAATGGCCGGCCGCATCGCCGCCCAGAATATGCGCAAAGAGCGAGCCGGAGTCCGGCAGGGGGTGGCTCATCCAGCAGATCTTGGCCTCGGGCGTGAGCAGTGCCGTGGAGGAGCCATTGCCGATCATGGAATGCCGTTCCAGGCCCACCGCATCCTCGCCGAACAGCCACGCACGCCGCAGTTCGAAGAGGATGGCCAGCACGCGCGCGAACGATTCCGGGTCCCTCAGCCGGTGCTTCGCCGAGGTGGGCAGGCCTCCCACCCACAGTCCCATGTCGGGGCCGCGGAGCGTGGCCATCGCCAATTCGTCGCTCGCGGCATCCCCCGCGTACAGCGCCGCGCTCACGCCGAGGCGGGCGCGCAGGTGTTCCAGCGCCTCGGCTTTGGAGGGCGCAGTCACGGACAGATCCAGCACGGAACCGTCCACAACGAAGAACAGGCCGTGCGCCCGGGCCACCTCCTCGGCCTTCTGTGCTGCCTCGGATGCGACCTCGGGAGCCGCCGGGCGGGTATGCACCGAGACGGCCACCGGTTTCCGTTCGATGCTGATGCCCTTGTACGCGCCGATCGATTCAAGCAGGGCCTGGTTGGCCTGCTGCAGGACGGATTCGGTGGCCAGGGACAGCCCGTGGGCGAAGCCCATATCGAACTCGGCCCCGTGCGACCCCACGAGATGCACCTCCGCGGGAAGCCGCGACACCGCCGCGAGGTCCCGCAAGGACCGGCCGGAGATGACGGCGGCATGCGTGTTGGGCAGCGCAGCCAGGGCGCGGAGGGCAATCGCCGCGCCGCCCAGGGGCAACGTTTCGGTGGAGATGCCCTCCGCGGCGCACAGCGTTCCGCCGTAATTGCAGGCCACGAGCAGCCCGGGAGTGCGGGCCAGGATCTTCAGCTCGCCGAGCAGTTTGGGGGTGAGTCCGTCGTCCGCGGCTTCCGACTGGACAAAGGCCCTCAGCAGGTCCAGCGGCAAAGATTTTGTCAGCAGTGCGGAAGCGGCCACCGTCTGGTTGAGCGGAGTTGGCATGCGCGAAAATCCTTCGGATCATCCCCAAGCGGTTTTGGACACCTTCAGTTTCCGCTGCTGCCGTTTCCCCTGAATATCCCGGTCATTGCGGTCATGTAACTTCGTCGCAGAATGCAAAAAGTCCGCCCGGGCCACATTGCGGTGTGGCCCAGGCGGACTCAGGTGCTGGCGCTAGCCGATCGGGGGGCTACCGGCTGCCCGACTCAGCAGTTCGGCGAATCGTACTCATAGGCGCCGGAGTCCGCGGCCGCCGTTCCCGCGCAGTCGCCGTTCTGGGTGGAAGGAGCTCCGGCCAGGTCCAGGGTGTAGGCGCTGGCCCCGGCCCGGTCGATGGCTGGACTGATGCTGGTGAGGCGGAGGTCAGTCGGGGCGCTCACGAAACGCGCTGACGCGGTGGTGGAGGTGCTGTTCGGTGTGACGTTCACAGGCCCGTTGAGAACGTTCTGCTTCTCGGTCCAGCCTGAACCGTTGATCCACAGCGAGTTCTTGACACCCACGAGGATGTTGGCTCGGATCACCGTGGAGGACGGGCAGGTTGCGTGGCAAACGATCGCCTGGGACTGCGTACCCGTGAGGTAGACCGTGTTGAACTCGAAAACAGTTCCGTTGGTGGGCCCGAAGGACGTGCCGTTTCCTCGGGCGATCAGGCCCTTGGCTTCGGAGCAGTTTGCTCCACAGGTGGAGCGGACCAGGTTATAGCGGAACGTGTTGGCGTCCGCCGTCCCCGAGGACCTTCCGAGTTCGGAGAAGTTGTTGTTATCCAGGGACACATTGTGGTGAATGTTGTTGCGGTTGCCGTTGTAGATTTCAAAAGCGCCGCCGTCCTGGTTGTAGTCGTAGGACTTCCCTGTCGAACCGCTGACGGTATTGCCGGAAAACTCATTGTCGTTACCGTTGATCAGCACGCCAAAGGCGCCGGAGTCGTCATTGCAGTTCACGGCAGAAGGTGTTCCGCAATTCGTACCGAGGGTATTCACGTTCATCACGTTGTTGTTCGTCAGTGAATTGCCCGTGTACTTGCCGAAATCGGAGCCGGTACCGATTTTGAGGCCAACTGCATTGGTGGAGGCGCTGGAGTTCTGCACGATATTGCGGTCCCCGGTAAGGCTGAAACCCGCGTAGCCGCAGGAAACGGCCCGCAGTCCGTCGACGGTGGTGTAGTTGCCGTTGATCCTGACGCAGTTGCCGGACTTGCCGCCGGTGACTGTCGGCGCGTTGCCGGTGCCGTAACTGTTCAGGGTGATCGGCGCTGTGGACGTGCCGCTCTGGGCAGTCACAATGCCGCCGGTCCAGGTGTCGCCCTTGCGGAGGCTGACGGTGTCTCCCGGCTTGAGAACGGCCTGATTGAGTTTTGTCAGGGTCTTCCAGGGGGCAGCGCTGGACGTGCCCGCATTGCTGTCGCTGCCGGCAGCGCTGACGTAGTATGTCGTGCCCGCAGCTGAGGCCGGGGCCGAGAATCCCGCAACCAGGCCGCTGACCATGAGGAAGGTCATGAGTATGGCTGCGCCGGTGGATTTGATCTTCATGTTTTCACCTGGGTCTGTTTGTGAACGGAGCTGATCGCATTCCATCCGTGGATTTGAAATCAGGCAGCGCCGAACTGGCCCCTCAACGCCTTTTGGGCGTGCGGGGATCAGGTGTAGTGACTATGCGAGACCGCTACTTTCGCCTGACTTGCCACGCTCTGCGCGTGCAGAAGCTAATGCGTCCGGCGGCCTGGGAGTCCCCGCCACCACCGGAGTAAATGGAGACCTTGCGCACATAACGTTAAGTTGTGGTCGGCGTCGAAGTCAAAAGATATCGGTTGAATAACGGTCCATTAAACCCTCAATGAAACGCGGGGCATGGGGCAGAAATTACGCTGACCTGCGGATCCGTTCCTTGGATGGCTTTCACACACCGCAGATAAATATTATTTAAACGTTTGTCACACGCGGGCCAGGCCGGCTGCTTCCGCCAGCAGTTCCACTGAATGCAGCCGCGCAGCGGTGCCGGTGCTTTGGTGCGCGACGATGAGTTCGTCGGCGTCGGCATGCTTCGCGAATCCGTCCAGGTACTCCATGACGACGTCCGGCGTGCCCACAGCGGAGTACTTCATCATCTGCGAGACATGCTGGCCCTGCGGGGAGTCCAGGACCATGTCCGCTTCGTCGTCCGTGAACTCCCGCCCGCCGCCGAAGAACAGCGAGACGCGGGCGCGCAGGGTGTCCTTAAAGGTCGACTGCGCGTCCGACGCCGACTCGGCCGCAATCACATTGACTCCGGCGATGACGTGCGGTGCCGCGAGCTGCTCAGACGGCTTGAATTCCCGGCGGTAGATGGCCACCGCGTCCTGAAGCGCGTTCGGAGCAAAGTGGGAAGCGAAGGCATAGGGCAGTCCCAGCTGTGCGGCGAGCCGGGCCCCGAACAGGGACGAGCCCAGGATGTACAGGGGAACATTGGTTCCCTTGCCCGGGGTAGCTTCAACGCCTTGGATGCGCGTGGGTCCGCTCAGGTAACCCTGCAGTTCCAGGACGTCCTGGGGAAAGGTGTCGGCCGAACCGGGGTCGCGGCGGAGCGCCCGCATGGTGTTCTGGTCGCTGCCGGGTGCACGGCCCAGTCCCAGGTCGATGCGCCCCGGGTGCAGCGTCTCAAGTGTCCCGAACTGCTCGGCGATGGTGAGCGGCGAGTGGTTGGGCAGCATCACTCCACCAGCCCCCAGCCGGATGCTCTCGGTGTGCGCGGCAACGTGCGCGATCAGGACGCTCGTGGCCGAAGATGCAATCGAGGACATGTTGTGGTGCTCGGCGTACCAGACGCGCCGGTAGCCCAGCCGCTCCGCGCTCTGCGCCATGGCAACGCTCCCGGCGAAGCTCTCCGCCGCCGTCTGGCCCTTGCCGATGGTCGCAAGGTCAAGGATGGAGAGGGGAACAGTCACGGTGGAGCCGGCCTTTCGTTGCGTTTCGCTGGCGTGCCGGGACGGATGGTTGCACGGCACACCTTCCACAACGACGGCGGCACGGGGGTTATTTCTGCCGGGCCGGGTGACGCTGTCCACAGTTTTGTCCGCCAAGGCTGGCCGCCGGGCGGTGGTCCGCCACTAAGCTAGCCGCATGGCCAACAAATCAACAGCAGACAAAGTCGCCACCATCCAAAAAGGCTATGCGCTTGAGGGTGCCACGATCGAGCTGGGGGCCGCCATCGTCGACGGCGAACTTCACAAAGATGCGCCGGTCCGGCTGCCGCTGTCCATGATGAACCGGCACGGGCTCGTCGCCGGCGCCACCGGCACCGGCAAGACCGTTACGCTGCACATGATGGCCGAGCAGCTCTCCACCGCCGGCGTGCCCGTTTTCCTGGCGGACATCAAGGGCGATCTGTCCGGCCTCGCCACTGCTGCAACCGGGAGTGAAAAGCTGGCGGCGCGGACCGAAAGCATCGGGCAGCCGTGGGCCGGCAAAACGTTTCCGGTGGAGTTCCTGGCCCTCGGCGGGGACGGCAACGGCATTCCTGTCCGCGCCACCATCACCTCTTTCGGGCCCATTCTGCTTTCCCGCGTCATGGAGCTCAACGACACGCAGGAATCCAGCCTCCAGCTCGTCTTCCACTTCGCGGACAAGAACAACCTCGAACTGATCGACCTCAAAGACCTCCGTGCCGTCATCCAGTTCCTCACGTCGGACGAGGGCAAGGCGGCCCTGCAGGACCTGGGCGGCCTGTCCAAGGCAACGGCAGGGGTCATCCTCCGCGAGCTGGTGACACTGGAAGCGCAGGGCATGGAGCGTTTCTTCGGCGAGCCCGAGTTCGACACCGCCGAACTTCTCCGTACCGCCCCTGACGGCCGCGGAGTCATCACCTGCCTCGAGCTGCCCACCCTGCAGACCAAGCCCATGGTGTTCTCCACCTTCCTGATGTGGCTCCTGGCGGACCTGTTCGAGGACCTGCCCGAGGCCGGCGACCTCGACAAACCCAAGCTGGTCTTTTTCCTCGATGAGGCCCACCTCCTGTTCAATGACGCTTCCAAGGCGTTCCTTGAAGCCATCACCACCACTGTCCGGCTGATCCGGTCCAAGGGCGTGGGCATCTTCTTTGTAACGCAGACGCCGAAGGACGTCCCGGCAGACGTGCTCGGCCAGCTGGCCAACCGCGTCCAGCACGCCCTCCGGGCCTTCACGCCGGAGGATGCCAAGGCACTCAAGGCCACCGTCTCCACCTTCCCTGTCAGTGATTACGACCTCGAGGAAACGCTCACCTCGGCAGGCATTGGCGAAGCCGTCATCACGGTCATGAACGAGAAGGGCGCGCCCACGCCGGTGGCCCTCACCCGTCTCCGGGCCCCCGAGTCTGTCATGGGCCCCAGCACGGAAGAACTGGTCAAGAGCACAGTGGCCGGTTCGGTGCTGCTCGCCAAGTACGGGACTGCCGTGGACAACGTTTCCGCCTATGAAAAACTGTCCGGAAAGGCCGCCGCGCCTACGGGTGCCGCGGCACCGGGCCTGCCGCCGGTTCCGTCCCCCGGGGTGTTCGTCCCCGGCAGCCTGGATCCCAACGCAGTGGACGCCGACGCCCGCCGCATCGAGGAGGAAATCCTTGGACGCCCCAGCAGCAGGCCGGCCCCCGAAACCCGTCAGGCGCCTGCACCGCGCCCGGCTCCCCCTGCCGGCGGCATGATGGAGGACATCACGGGCGCGCTCGGCGGGGCCCTCGGCGGAGGCCTGAAAAGCATGGTCCGCTCGATGGGAACACAGCTGGGCCGCGAGCTATTACGCGGCGTTTTCGGCACGTCGTCCCGGCGGCGCCGCTAGCGCCAGAAGGCGCCACCGGCACCGGCGACGCCCCGCCGTCGGACGTTTTTCTGTGGCTGCCCCGCGTCATGCACGGCGCCTGTTACTCCTGCGTTCACGTAACTTGCAGGTAACGTAAGGGGCGTGCAGATGAGTCAAGCGTTGGTGAGGATGGCGGCCGGATGGCTACTGGGCCTCATGCTTGCCGTGGCCGGAGCCATCGTTTCGGTCAATCTGGTGAACAATTCCGTGGCCAGCCCGCAGCAGCCCGTGCGCGAATACCTGGACGCCCTGCAGAAGGGCGAGGGTGAGCGGGCGTTGGGCCTGCTCCGCGCCTCCGTGCCCGACGCCGACGCAGCCATGCTCGACGGCACGGCACTGCAGACGTCCGCCTCGCGGATTGCCAACGTGAAGCTTGGCGATGCCGAATCGCGCGGCGGCAAGCGGGTGATGGTGCCCATGGAGTACACGATCGACGGCAGCAGGCTGCGGACCGAGTTCCTGCTTGAGAGCACCGGCACCGAGTGGCTGTTCTTCAACAAATGGGCGTTTGTGCCTGCGGCGCTTCCCACGGTGGACGTGACCGTGGTGAACTCCAGCGATGCCACCCTCAACGGCATCCCGGTGAATATGCCCGGCGGCCGCAACACCTTTGCCGTGTTCTACCCTGGAGAGTACGAGGCCTCGCTCAACGGCCAATTCTTCGCGGCCCCGCCCACACGCGCCACAGTTGCCGGGCGGGACGTCCCCGCTGCACCCCTGAACCTCCTGACACACGCCACGGAGGAGCTGAACCAGGCTGTGGCGTCCCGGGTCAAGGAATTCCTCGACAAATGCGCCGCCGAGGCCGATAAGCAGCAGAGGCTTCAGCCCGACTGCCCGTTCTACCATGCCACCAACAACCGGGTTGTGGACGGCACCATCAAATGGGGCATCACCGAGTACCCGAAGATCAGCATCGAGCCGTTCGACGGCAAATGGGTGGTGGCACCCCTTGACGGCAAGGCCAGAATCACCGCCCAGCAGGTTGACCTCTTCACGGGCGCCGTCTCCGCCCTGAACGTGGTGCACGACTTCAGCTTCACCACGCGCTTGGACATCGACGGCGACACCATCAAGGTCACGCCGCTCCTGAGCTTCTAGTCCCGCCCGGCTGCCGGGTGCCGGCGCAGCGCCGCGGCCCCGACAAAGCTGGCCCGGCTCTCAACCCCTGGGGGTCCAAAGCCGGGCCAGTTCAGCACGCAAGTACGCAAGTACGCCTAGTCCATGCCGCGGAGGTCCAGGACCAATTCGGCGTCACCGTCTGCCTGCAGCACCACCGGGATGCCCCAGTCCTGCTGGTACAGGTGGCACGCGGCGTGGTCCGGGATCTCGCCGTCATCGGTTTCCGGGCCGTCGCAGGCTGCGGCACGTGCGGTAATGTGCAGCACGCCCTCGGGCACGTCGGAGGAAAGCTCCAGGGTACGGAGCAGGCCCACGGACGTCCCGCCCCCGGCCACCAGCAACTCGGGCGGCGTGGACGAGATCTTCAGCTGCGTGGGATCGCCCCAGCGGTCATCAAGCTTCTGGCCGGTGGGCGCGGTGAAGCGGACCGTCAGCTCGAGGAGTCCCGGGGCGACGGGGCTCTTGGGCCGGTGCGTCTGCGCGGCGCCCTCGTCCACCTGCTGGGCCTCCTTGGGGATGGGGACGTACACGAGCTGGTGTTTGTTGGCCTCCACCACCACCAGCAGCGGCTCCTTGCCGGCCACCTGGGTGTGGTCCACGATCACATCGGAGGGCTCGGAAAGCCCCCGTGCGAGGGTGGACACGGTCTTGGTCACAGGGTCGTAGCGCCGCACCGCACCGTTGTACGTGTCGGCTATGGCCACCGAACCGTCCGGAAGCACGGTGACCCCGAGCGGGTGCTGCAGGCGAGCCTCCGCAGCCTCGCCGTCGCGGAAACCGAAATCGAAGAGGCCCTTGCCGACTGCCGATTCAACGGTGACGGTCCCGTCGTCGTCAATCGCGAGCTTCCGGAGGGCGGAGGTCTCAGAGTCCGCCACCCAGATGTTGCCGTCGGCGTCCTCGGCCAGACCGGACGGCTGGGCAAACCACGCTTCATGGGCGGCCCCGTCAAGCAGCCCCTCGAGTCCGTTGCCGGCGATGATGGACACGGCCCCCGACAGGGGGTCAAAGCTGAAGATCTGGTGCACGCCGGCCATGGCGATCACCACGGCGTTCAGCCTGGCTGACCACACCACATCCCACGGAGAGCTGAGGGAGACCTCAAGCGGGTGTTCGCTGAGGCGTCCGGTGAAGCCTGCAGCGTCTTCGTCAACGCGGGCCGGGCCGGTCTCCAGCAGTCGCTGCACGCCGTTTCCAACAAGGGTGGTGACGGTTCCGTCTGCAAGCGACAGCCCCCTCAGTCGGTGGTTGACAGTGTCTGCAATCACGACGTCGTAGCCCGTCTTCGTTGCCACGTCTTCCGGCAGCAGGACAAGTCCCTGCGGTTCGTTGAATTCCGCGATCGGCTCACGGGAGTCCAGTGCTGCCGCGGGGCCGTCGGCGTGCCCTTTGGTGCCGGTCCCGAAGGTGCCGAGCACCGTCCGGAAGTCGGTGGCGAGCTCCAGGAGGCGGTGGTGGCCCGTGTCCGTGACCAGCCAGGTGCCGGCGTCTGTGCCGGCGGCAGCACCGGCGTCGGGCTCTTCGGCGGAAGCGACAGCAGAGGTTCCCCGCCCCGCCGGGAGGTACAGGGCCTTGCCCGGGAACCGCAGGGTGCCCGACGTCGGCTCCGGCGCCACATACGGGCCGTTGCCGCGGTGGAGGGTCCCGCGGGCTTCGTGCTCGGCAATCAGCTCGGGGATGAGCACGGCAAGGCCGTCAGCGTGGCCTTCGCCGGACAGATGGGCCACGATGTAGCCCTCGGGGTCGATGACGACCAGCGTGGGCCAGGCTCGTGCCGTGTAGGCCTTCCAGGTTTCCAGCTCGGGGTCGTCCAGGACCGGGTGGTGGATCTCGTAGCGTTCCACGGCGGCGGCGAGGGCCACAGGATCTGCTTCATGCTCGAATTTCGGCGAGTGCACGCCGACCGTTACCAGGACGTCGGAGTACTTCTCTTCCAGCGGGCGCAGTTCGTCCAGGACATGCAGGCAGTTGATGCAGCAGAAGGTCCAGAAGTCCAGCAGCACAATCTTGCCGCGCAGGGCCTCCAGGTCGAGGGACTTGCCGCCGGTGTTCAGCCAGTTGCGGCCCACCAGTTCGGAGGCGCGTACCCGGTGGTGGGTGCGTACGGTTTCGCTCATCAGCGTCCTTCCAGCTTTGAGTTGCGTTCAGCCAGCTTGGCGTCGCGTTCGGCCAATTTGGCAAACATATCGTTGTAAGCGGTGAGATCGGCGTCGTTATTCCTGTCCGCGGCCCGGTCCGTGCGGCGCGTCTCCCGTTCATCGGACCTGGACCACATGACGGCGACGCCGATCGCCACCAGCAGCGTGGGCACTTCGCCGATGCCCCAGGCCACTGCGCCGCCCAGTTGCTGGTCCAGGAGTGCCGACGGCCCCCAGTTCCGGCCAAGGTTGCCGAAGTAGTCGGCGGCGAGCAGGCCGGTGCCGCCCATGATGGCGACGCCGAAGAATGCGTGGAAGCCCATGGTGGCCAGCAGCAGCACGAGCCGCAGCGGGAAGGGGGCACGCCGCGGAAGCGGGTCGGTGCCGATCATGCTGAGCACGAAGATGTACCCGGTCAGCGCAAAGTGCAGGTTCATCAGCTCGTGGCCCACGTGTTCCCGCATCGCGAAGCCAAAGGCATCGGAGTAGTAGAACAGCACGATCGAACCGGCGAAGTTTGCTGCGGCGAAGAGCGGGTGGGTCACGAGCTGCGAGAACTTTGAGTGGACGAACAGCAGCAGCCACTCGCGCAGGCCCCGGGAGCCGTCGCCCCGGGCAGGCAGTGCCCGCAGCGCAAGCGTCACGGGGGCGCCCAGGACGAGGAAGAGTGGCGCCACCATGGTCAGGGCCATGTGGTCCACCATGTGCGCGGAAAACAGCACACGACCATATACGGCCGGCGGCCCTGAGGTCACATACGTCAGCACCAGCAGGCCGACCACCCAGTTGGCGGACCGGAAGAGCTGCCATTTGTCCCCCCGGGCGCGGACCTTGGCCACGCCCAGGAAGTAGGACACCAGCCCGAAGACGGCCACCGCAACCCAGATCCAGTCCAGGCGCCACTCGCTGAGCCAGCGTTCGGGGGTCAGCTCCGGAGGCAGGTTGTAACCGGACAGGATGAAAGCCGGCGAAGCATCAGGCGCGTACGTGGTCGGTTCGGGCGGTGCCGAACGGCCGAGCGCTACGGCGATTCCGGATGTGGCCCCCATGATGAGGAGCTCCATCAGGATCAGCTGCCACAGCACGCGCCGCGAGGACATGACCGAACCCTTGCGGCCCAGCTGCGGGATCACCCACTGCCGGTGCATGAACCCGATGCCGCCGAGCACGATTGTGGCGGCCGTCTTCGCGAGGATCAGCTGGCCATAGGGAGAGCCGAACAGATCGCCCCAGTTGGTCACCCGGACGCTGGCGTTGAGCACGCCGGAGGCGAAGACCAGCGCGAAGGCGAATCCCGCCAGCGACGAGAAACGCCGCAGCGTCGGCTCGGTGATGTCAGCCGGGCCGCCGGGCAAGGACGGCGCGGCCCCACCCGCGGAAGTCCGCGAGCCGGCCAGGACGCCCGAGAGCAGCGCCAGCAGGATGATGCCGCCGACCCAGACACTCACGCCCACGAGGTGCAGGCCCAGTGAGCTGATGGCACCGTCGTGGTCATTCGAGCTCGCCGAATGTCCGATGAGCGCGGTGGGCACCAGCCCGGCCAGTGCAAGCACCAGGGTCAGCGCCAGGCCCGTCAGTGACCGGACGCCAAACAGCGCGGTCGTAACCACGGCCGCGATGACCGTTACGGCCAGCCAGGCGCGTCCGGTTGCTATGTCGGTCATGAAGAAGACCAGTGCCTTGGTGAATTCCGCGTCGCCGGAGATCCCCTGCCCTGCCACGTCGGCATAGGTGAGGACCAGCACGGCGATCGCGGAGAGCGTCCACGCCACACCTGCGGCCGCTGCGACGCCCATGGCGCGCGCGAAGGCCGGGTGCTCCGGCGCATCCTCCTGCTTGGAGCGGCCTCTGCCCAGGTTCTTCGGCAGGATGCCTGCGGCGAAGATGAGCCCGCCGATCACGGTGGCCAGCGAGACGTTGTGGACTGCCTTGCTGACGGGAAGGCCCCAGCGGACCATGGCCCCGGGATCGGAGACCTCCCGGGCGGCGGCTGCACCCGAGAACAGCAGTGCTGCCGCGAGTCCCAGGAAAAGTGCAGCCAGTCCCGCCAACTGCCAGGGCCGGGCAATGCCGAGCGCGGCGTCAGCTTGGCTCTGCGCTTCCGGGTTGGGCGCAGGCTGTGGGACACGGGATTCTGCTGCTGAGGGCACCTACCCATTGTCCGCTACCGCCGCCTGCGCAGCGAATCGGAGCCGAGTGGCGCACGCGGCGGACCGGCGGGAAGGGGGGCTTAAACGCAAGCGGAGCGGCAACCGAGAGGGTTGCCGCTCCGTCAGAGCTGTAAAAGAAGACTACTTCTTGTTGGAGACAGCTGCCTTGAGCTTGGAGCCTGCGGTCAGCTTGACGCTGTGGCCGGCTGCGATCTGGATGGTCTCGCCGGTCTGCGGGTTGCGGCCAGTGCGGGCTGCACGGTCGGTGCGCTCAACTGCGAGCCAGCCCGGGATGGTGATCTTCTCGCCGGAGGCGACGGAAGATTCGAAAACCTCGAACAGTGCATCGAGCACGGAGTTGACGGCTGCCTGGCTGGTGCCGGCCTTGCCTGCTACCTCTGCAACAAGTTCACTACGGTTCTTAGCCATTTATGTCCTCCTGGACGCTTTTGATTTCTGGAGCCTGCACGCGGCATGCGTACAAGCCACTGTTCGAAAACTTACCAGCTTGCACTCGTGAGGGGGACAAATTCCGCGTGTTTCCGCGACTTTTTGACCTAAATCACCGGAAATTCGGGGGTTTTGCTTCGAATTGCGCCCTCAGCGGACTGTCGCCGGCCTATCTCAGCGAACATAAAGTCTCAGCGAACATAAAGCACGACGCCGCGGGGAAAGGGGCGCCACCCTTTCTCACTTCCCGCACGCCCCACTGCGACGCTCTCTCACTTCCTGCGGGAAAGTCACCGACGCTCTCTCACTCTCCGCACGCCCCACGGCGACGCTCTCTCACTTCCTGCGGGAGAACTACGGACGCTCCCTCACTTCCTGGGGAAAGTCACCGACGCTTTTTCATGCTGTCGGGTTCGACGGCGGCGTGCTTGCCTGGGTGCCCAGATGGGGTCTGTTAATTATTCGGTGTAACTGGGGTTGTTTCTTGTTTAGTTCCTGCCGGCGGAAAGGCGTCCGTCGAAGGTGATTTCGAAGGCGTTCAGGGCGGCCTTCCAGCGGTTGGTCCAGCGTTTCGGCCCTTGCCGGTGGGGTCCAGGCTCATGATCGCCAGATAGACGCATTTCAGCGCGGCCTGTTCGGTGGGGAAGTGGCCGCGGGCGTTCTCGGCTCGGCGGATCCGAGCGTTGATGCTCTCGATCGCGTTGGTGGTGCAGATCACTGTGCGGATCTCGTTGTCGAATTGCAGGAACGGTACGAACTCCGCCCAGGCGTTGGTCCAGAGTCCGATGATGGCCGGGTACCGTTTCTCCCACTTGCCGGCGAACTCCGCGAACCGGTCCACCGCGGCTGTCTCGCTCGGCGCGGTCTAGACCGGTTTCATGTCCTTGGCGATCTGCGACCAGTCCTTCCTCGAGGCATAGCGGAAGCTGTTGCGCAGCAAGTGAACGATGCACGTCTGCACGACGGTCTGCGGCCACACCGCCGCGACTGCGTCCGGCAGGCCCTTTAGGCCGTCGCAGACGGCGATGCAGCAGTCGGCCACGCCGCGGTTCTTGATCTCGGTCAGCACCCGCAGCCAGTACTTCGCGCCCTCGCTGTCCCTGTGCTCCCCGGCCCAGAGCCCGAGGATGTCCCGGGTCCCGTCCACCGTGACGGCCAAGGCGACGTAGATCGGGCGGTTCGCGACCTGGCCGTCGCGGATCTTCACGTTCACGCAGTCGATGAAGATCACCGGGTACACCGGGTCAAGGGGGCGGCTCTGCCACTCGCCCATCCCCTCCAGCACCCGGTCGGTGATCGTGGAGATGGTCTGTTTGGACACCCCGGCGCCATAGACTTCCGCCAGGTGCGCCGCGATCTCGCCATGGGTCAGGCCTTTGGCCGAAAGAGAGATCACCAGGTCGTCCACGCCGGTCAGCCGGCGTTGCCGCTTGGCCACGATCCGCGGCTCGAACGACCCGTCGCGGTCCCTGGGCACCGAGATCTCTACCGGCCCGGCCTCGGTCAGCAGCGTCTTGGACCGCCGGCCGTTGCGGGAGTTGCCGCCGTCGCGCCCGGCCGGATCGTGCTTGCCGTAGCCGAGATGATCGTCCAGTTCGCCCTCCAGCGCCGATTCCATCACCAGCTTGGTCAGCTTTTGCAGCAGCCCGCCCTCACCGGTCAGCTGCAGCCCCTCGGCCCGGGCGCGCTCCGTCAGCTGCCGAACCAGTTCCTCGTCCACCGCACCGATCGCGGCGGCTGTCACATCCGTCACGGCTCTCTCCTTCTTCCTCAGGAGTTACACCAGAAAATCTACAGTCCCGGCCGACCTTGGTGGGGTGAGAGAGCGTTGCCCAGGAAGCTGCAGGAAGTGAGAGGGCGTGGCCGGAGAGGGTGCAGGAAGTGCGTGAGGGTCCCTTGTTTCGGTGCAGGAAGTGAGAGAGCGTGCCTATAAATCTCGGCCGGTGCAAAACCCCTGCCGTTGAGTCTGTCGGCACCGCGGCCGGGCAGTGGCGGGGCCGTGCTGGCAGGGCCCGTCGACTCCGGGGGGATATTTGGGGTTAAAGAGCGAAGGCCCCGACATTTGCTGTCGGGGCCTTGGCCGTAAATAGTGTCCGGCGGTGACCTACTCTCCCACACC